>NZ_JBSFNS010000151.1:0-15910 GCF_053587275.1 Amycolatopsis sp. NPDC003676 | reverse complement strand
CCACAGCACCCCGCCCGCGGCGGCCACCATCAGGCCGATCGAACCCATCCCTACTCAGGGTTCCCCTCACGTACTTTCGCCGGAGCGGAGCCACGCAGCCCGTGGGGTGCTAGGCGAGCAGTTCGGCCAGCATCGCCGGATCGATGTTGCCGCCCGAGACGATCGCCACCGTGCGACCGCCGGGCAGTTCGTCCGCGTGGTGCAGGTAAGCGGCCGGGGCAGTGGCCCCGCTGGGTTCCGTCACCAGGCGACCTTGTCGGGCCAGCGCACGGACGGTGTCGCGGATTTCGTCCTCAGTCACGGTGATCACGCCGTCCAGGACCTGCTGCAGGTGCGCGAACGTGAGCTCGGACGGCTGCGCGCGCAGGCCGTCCGCGATGGTGCGAGCGCGTTCGGCGATAGGCCAGTCCACGATCTCGCCCGCGGCGAGGCTGGCCGCGGTGTCGGCGGCGAGTTCCGGTTCGACGCCGTAGACCTTCGCGTTCGGGCACTTCGCCTTGATCGCGGTGCCGACGCCGGAGGCGAAACCGCCGCCGCTGACCGGGACCAGCACGGTCTCGACGTCCGGAAGGTCCTCGGCGATCTCCAGCCCGACCGTGCCCTGCCCGGCGATGATGTCCGGGTGGTCGAACGGCGGGATCAGCGTGAGGCCGCGTTCCTCCGCGAGCGCGAGCGCCGCCGATTCCCGTTCCGCGATCGGCACTTCGCGGACTTCCGCACCCCAGCGGAGGGTGGCTTCGACCTTCAGCCGCGGGGTGACGTCCGGCACCACGATCACCGCGGGAATCCCGAATTCGCGCGCGGCGTAGGCGACCGCTTGCGCATGGTTGCCGCTTGAATACGCGACCACGCCGCGTTTCCGTTCGGCGTCGGTGAGTGCGGCGATCGCGTTGTACGCGCCGCGGATCTTGAACGCGCCGATCGGTTGCAGGCTCTCGGGTTTCACCCAGAATTCGCCGGGAACCCAGAGCTGGCGCAGCAGCGGAGTGTGCACCGCGGTGCCCTTTACCCGCCCGGCCGCGGTTTCGATGTCGGAGATCGTCACGAGGTGCATGAGGCGAGTATGTCAGGAAAGTGTGAGCTTTAGTCTATCCATTGTGGACAGTCAACGTGGCGTCCCTCACGCCCGGGCAACGAAGGGAGCAGCTCAGGCGACTTAACCGTTGAAGAAACAGGACACGAACGGGAACGATCAGATCGGAATCATGAGCGAGGAGCAGAAGGAAACCGCGGAGGACAAGAAAAAACTCCGGATGACCTCGGTGCTCGCCGCGGCGCTGGCGGCGGTCACCGCCGCGTTGCTGGGTTCGACGCTGGGGGTCGCCGGAACAGTCATCGGCGCCGGAGTGGCCAGTGTGGTCAGCACGGTCGGCGGCGAGCTGTATCTGCGTTCCCTGCAGCGGACTCGTGATGCCGCGCGGAAGGCGATGGAGACAGCCGGGCGACGCAGCCGGGCCGGGCTTGCTCCGGTGCATGTGCCGCTTGAGAAGGCGAAGCCTGCTGCTCCGGGTGAGGCGCCGACGGTGTATCTCCCGGCTGACCTGGCGAACATGCCTACGGTTCGCTTGTCGCAGCTGAAGCCGACTGAGCCGGAGAAGTCCGACAGTTTGGGCGAGAAGCTGCGGAAGATGCGGTGGCCGTTGATCATCGCGTCGAGCGTCGCTGCGTTCGTTGTCGCGTTGCTTGTTCTGTTCGGCCTGGATTGGACTACTCAGGGGAGTGTGTCCACCGGGTTGATTCCTCGGCAGCCGGATACCAGCCAGCAGCGGGATGATCACCCGGACAACACGCCGAGCACCGCACCGCAGACGCCCCCGCCCGGCGAGTCGAAGCAGAACAACCCGACGTCTACTCCGACCACAACGCCGAGTGCTCCGCCCTCCTCGCAGCAGCCGACGCAGCAGACGCGCCCGCCGTCCACGTCCTCGAACCCGCCCACGAGTTCGCGGGCCCCCGCCACCAGCCAGACGCCGACCGCTCCCGCGGTTCCGTCAAACGGGGCCGAGTAGCTCCCCGCGGCGATTCGTGAGGGGAACCTTGACCGTCAGGGTTCCCCTCACGGCTTACGAAAGCCGCGCCTTCAGCCCCTCCGCGGCAGCCTTCGGGTCCTCCGCCTCGGTAATCGCTCGAACCACCACTATCCGAGACGCCCCGGCCTCCAGCACCTCCGGCAACCGGGCCTCGTCGATCCCGCCGATCGCGAACCAAGGCCGCTCCGTCTCGAGAGCCGCGGTGGACCGGACCAAGCCCAGCCCCGGCGCGAACCGGCCGGGTTTCGTCGGGGTGGGCCAGCACGGGCCGGTGCAGAAGTAGTCCACCCCGGTCTCCGCCGCGGCCGCGGCGGCCTGCTGCTCCGAATGGGTGGAACGGCCGATCACCACGTCGTCGCCCAGGACGCGGCGCGCCAGCGAGACCGGAATGTCGTCCTGCCCCAGGTGCAAGACGTCCGCCCCCACGGCCAACGCCACATCCGCCCGGTCATTCACCGACAGCAACGCCCCGTGCCGCGCACACGCCTCCGCCAACACCTCCAGCGCGGCGATCTCCTGCTTGGCCTCCAGTGGCGCACCCCCGGTTTTGTCCCGCAGCTGCACGATGTCAACGCCACCGGCCAACGCGGCGTCAGCGAACTCGGCAAGGTCTCCACGAGAAGCGCGCGCATCCGTGCACAAGTACAGCCGGGCGTCGGCGAGACGGGTGCGAATTTGGTCTCCGGTCAAGGCAGGCATGGCGGTGACGTTACCCGCGCGCTACGGTGTGGGAGTCCGCACGGGAGCCCGAGGCACGGGCTGAGAGGGAGCTGCCGCTCCGACCGTGGAACCTGATCCGGGTCATGCCGGCGCAGGGAGCGTGATTCCACTGTGAACACCAGCACCACAACCGTCACTGTCGTCGGCGGCGGCGTCATCGGGCTGTCCGCGGCCTGGCGCGCGGCCGCCCAAGGATGGCGCGTCACCGTTGTCGACCCGGATCCCGTGCACGGCGGCGCGTCCTGGCTGGCTGGCGGGATGCTCGCCCCGGTCACCGAGGCGTGGCCGGGCGAGGAAGCCGTGCTCAGCCTGGGGGAAGCGTCGCTGCGACGCTGGCCCAGCTTCGCGCGGGAGCTCGCCGAGGAAGGGACCGATCCCGGGCTGGCCGAGCACGGCACGATCGTCGTCGGGTTCGACAGCGCCGACGCCGGGCACCTCGACATCCTCGCCGGGTACCTGCGTTCGCTCGGCCGCGACGTCGAGACCCTCACCGGGCGCGAGGCGAAGCGGCTCGCGCAAGGCCTCGGCTCGGTGCGCAGCGGCCTGCATGTGCCGGGCGATTTAGCCGTGGACAACCGGAAACTGCTTACAGCGCTGAGCGAAGCGGCTACGAAGCGTGGGGTCGAGTTCCGCCGCGAGCGGCTCGAGAGCCTCTCCGAAGTGTCTGGTCCGGTGATCCTCGCCGCAGGCGCGTGGACCGGTCAGCTGCATCCGTTGCTGGAGCACGCCGTACGCCCGCTGAAGGGCGAGATTCTGCGACTGCGTCCGCGTCGGGGCTGTCTGCCGCCTCCGCCGTACACGGTGCGCGCGATGGTCGAGGGACGGCCGATCTATCTGGTACCGCGAGAAGACGGCGAACTGGTCCTTGGCGCGACACAGTACGAAGCGGGTTTCGACCAAGCCGTCACCGCGCGCGGTGTACGCGAGCTGTTGGAAGGCGCGGAACGTATTCTGCCCGGCATCACGGAGTACGAGCTGGTGGAAGTCGCCGCCGGACTGCGTGCCGCGAGCCGCGACGCTTTGCCGTACATCGGTGAAGTGAGCGAAGGCGTGTACGCGGCGACAGGGCATCACCGCAACGGTTTGCTGATGGCGCCCGCGACGGCGGACGCCGTGGTCGCGTGGCTGGCCGGCGAAGCCCCGCCGCCGGAGGTCGCCGCGGCGACGCCCGCCCGTCTGGTCGAGAAGGAGCGAGTCTGATGGAGATCAAGGTCAACGGCGAGTGGCGGGAATTTCCCGACGACAGCACCGTTTCCGCGGTCCTCGACGCGCTGGGAGCGGAACGCCGGGGTGTGGCCGTCGCGGTCAACGGCGAGGTCGTGCGGCGTGGCGAATGGGAAGAAGCGGTCGTGCCGAAGGGCGCGAACCTCGAAGTGCTGACCGCGGTTCAAGGAGGTTGAGCATGGACGACCTGATCATCGGCGAACACAAGCTGTCGTCGCGATTGATCATCGGCACCGGTGGCGCGGCGAATCTCGAAGTGCTGGAACGCGCGCTGGTCGCGTCGGGCACCCAGCTGACCACCGTGGCGATGCGCCGAGCCGACGCCGAGGGCGGCTCCGGAGTGCTGGAGTTGTTGCGGCGCTTGGACATCGAGCTGCTGCCCAACACCGCGGGCTGCCGGACGGCGGCCGAAGCCGTGCTCACCGCCCAGCTGGCCCGCGAGGCGCTGGAAACGAACCTGATCAAACTCGAGGTGCACGCCGACGACCGGACGCTGCTGCCCGACCCTTTGGAGACCCTCGACGCCGCCGAACGCCTGGTGGCGGACGGATTCACGGTCTTCGCGTACACGAACGACGACCCGGTGCTCGCCCTCCGCCTGGAAGAGGCGGGCTGCGCCGCGGTGATGCCGCTCGGCGCCCCGATCGGCACCGGTTTGGGTATCCGGAACCCGCACAACATCGAACTGATCGTCTCGCGCGCGTCGGTGCCGATCGTGCTGGACGCGGGGATCGGCACCGCTTCGGACGCGACGCTGGCGATGGAACTCGGCTGCTCGGCGGTGCTTTTGTCGACCGCGGTGACCCGGGCGGCGGACCCGGAACGGATGGCACTGGCGATGCGGAGTGCGGTTGAGGCCGGGTATCTGGCGCGGGGTGCTGGGCGGGTTCCGCAGCGGTTTTGGGCGCAGGCGTCCAGTCCCCCTCGTTGAGGTTTTCGAAACGGCGGAAGCACGAGGGGGAACCGTGGGTGATCAGGCGGGAGAATTGCTGTGGTCCTGTGAGCGAAGCTTCCTGCTCTGGACTTATGGCCCGCTGTCGCTGCGGTCCGCGGAGATAATCGGCAGCCTCCGGTATTGGCATTACTCGCACCACGCAAAGCGGCGAAGAGCTTGAGCTTCTTTACTCGACTCAGGTGTCGCGATGGAAGGAGTGGATTGACGGCTAGTCTTTACTGGACCTCGATCACCACCTTCCCGCGCACCCCGCCTCCCTCAAGCGCTCGATGCGCCCCCGCGATATCCGCCAACGGAAACACCCGGTCCACCAACGGTCGCACCAACCCGGCATTGACCCACCGGCTCAAGTCGGCGAGCAGATCCGCCTTCGGATTCCCGCTGAAACCGCGCACCCAGCGGTTCGGGCGCAGCGAGTTCGCCGCGACATAACCGAGCGTGCGGACCGGACGGTCGAGGTCGAACGCGATCGCGACCATCCGTCCGCGCGGGGTCAGCAGTCGCCGGAATGCCTCGAGGTCGCGGCCGACCGTGTCCAGAATGACGTCGAACTTCCCCAGGTCACCAGGATCGCGGTAGTCGAGCGCGGCATCCGCCCCGAGTTCCCTTGCCAGTTCTAGGTTCTTGGCGCTCGTCAGCCCGGTCACGTGCGCGCCCATAGCGCGGCCGAGCTGTGTCGCCACAAAACCGACCCCGCCCGTCGCGCCGCGGATCAGCAGGCGTTCGCCGGGCTTCAGATGGGCTTTGTCGCGCAGCGCGGTAATCGCGGTGACGCCCACCGCGAGCGACGCGGCCTGCGCGGGATCCAGCCCGGCAGGCACGTGGTCCAGCCGATCCGCGGCCATCACGTAGTACTCCGCAGCAGTGCCCATCCGCCGCCCGCCGCCCCAGACGAGGTCGCCGACGGCGAACCGGCTCGTGCCCGGTTCCACCACCTCGCCGACCAGGTCCACGCCGATCCGCTTGGGGAAACGCTTGCCGCTGAACGGAAGCAGCTTTCCGGACCGCATCGCGAGTTCGCCGCCGTTGACCGTCAGCGCGCGCACCCGGACGAGGACTTCGCCAGGGCCGGGCACAGGTGTCGGGACAGTGGTCTCACGCAGGACTTCCGGCGGTCCGTAGCGGTCGTAGGTGATGGCGCGCATCGAAGTGGAAGGCATGTTCCACTTCTAGCACGGAAAGTGGAAAGGGTCTTCCGATTCATGTAAAGTGAGAGGGTGCCGGAAAAACCGACTCGGTTGCGCACCGACGCCGCCCACAATCGCGCGCAGATTCTCGACGTCGCGAAGCGCACCTTCGAGACCGAGGGCCTGGACGTGTCGATGAGCGAGCTGGCGCGCCGCGCGGGCCTCGGCGTGGCCACCGTGTACCGCCATTTCCCGACCAAGGCCGACCTGGTCGCCGAAGCCTTCGCCGAGCCCATGGCCGAATGCGCGGGGATGCTCGACGAGGCGCTCGCCGACCCCGATCCGTGGCGCGGGTTCTGCCGGGTGATCGAGGAAATGTGCGCGATGCAGGCGCGCAACCACGGGTTCTCCGCCGCGATCGTGACCGCGCTGCCGGAGCAGGCGCGGTTCGCGGAGTTGCGGGACCAGGCGATGCAGGGGTTCACCGAGTTGATCCGCCGGGCGCAAGAAGCCGGTGCGCTGCGGGCAGACTTCGCGGTTTCCGACCTGTCGCTGGTCTTGCTGGCGAACGGCGGGCTGCGGTCGGGCGCGGGAGCCGCGGCACCAGCGGCGTCGCTGAGGCTCGCGGGCTACCTGCTGCAGTCGTTCCGCGCGGAGACGGCCGCGCCGCTGCCGCCGCCCGCGGAGCTTCCGCTCGACGTGTCGGTGCTCTAAATGGGCGGCCAAGCTGCACAAATGGCGAGGTAATGGTGATTTCGCCCGCGCTTGACGCGGATTGTGCACGGGTACGCCGTATGGTTGACGGCACCCTTTCCGGCGCACCCAGCGGCGGGCACCAGCGTCAGAAGGAGCCGATCGTGACTCTTTCCTCGGTCCAGGACGTAACGGGCCGGTTGTATCTAGCGGTGGGACGGCTTTCCCGCTCGCTGCGCCAGGCCGGCGCGCCCGGGCCTGGACACGGGTCCATCTCGGCGCTGGCCACGCTCGTGCACTTCGGCGAGCTGCGCCTCGGCGACCTCGCCGCGAAGGAGGGCGTCGCGGCGGCCACGATGTCGCGGATCGTGGCCACGCTGGTGGAGGCCGGTTACGTCACCCGCGAGTCCGACCCGGTCGACCGCCGCGCCTGGCTCGCCCGCGCGACCGAGGAAGGCGAACGCCTCGTCTCTGGCGTGCGCTCCACTCGCGTGCAGGAGCTCAACCGCCGCCTCGACCGGCTC
This sequence comes from Amycolatopsis sp. NPDC003676, assembly GCF_053587275.1. Lineage (NCBI taxonomy): Bacteria > Bacillati > Actinomycetota > Actinomycetes > Pseudonocardiales > Pseudonocardiaceae > Amycolatopsis > Amycolatopsis sp. NPDC003676. The sequence continues at coordinate 8,637 of NZ_JBSFNS010000151.1, read as the reverse complement.
ACGCCCGAGGCCCGCGAGTCGATCATCGCCGCGCTGCCCGCGCTGGAGGCCCTGATCTCCGACGAGAGCTAGCGCTCTTCCGGAGCCAGCCGCCAGAACGCCGACACTGGGCCGACTTTGGCGCCCATCGGGTACGAGTGTTCGACGGCCTGCGAGACGAACCACTTGCCGTAGCGCGCCGCTTCGACCACCGGCATGCCCTTGGCCAGCCCGGCGGTCAGCGCGGACGCCATGGTGTCGCCGGCACCGTGCGTGTGTGGGGTCTTCCAGCGCGGACCGGGCAGCTCCACGAACGTCGAACCGTCGAAGAGCAGGTCGACGCACTCCGGGTCGGACTGCAGGTGGCCGCTCTTCACCAGCACGTACTTCGGGCCGAGCTGGTGCAGCACGACGGCCGCGGTGTGCATGCCCTCGCGGTCGGTCACGGTCATGCCGGTGAGCAGCCGCACCTCGTCCAGGTTCGGCGTGAGCACGGTGGCGCGCGGCAGGAGTTCGTCGCGCAGCGCGGCGAGGCCGTTGTCGTCGAACAGCGACTGGCCGGTCATCGCCGCGGCCACCGGGTCGACCACGAACGGAATCGCGCCGTCGCGTCCGATCCCGGCCTTGTCGCAGGCCGCCGCGACCGCGTGGATGATCTCCGCGGACGCGAGCATGCCGGTCTTCGCCGCGCCGACGCCCATGTCCGCCGCGACCGCCTCGATCTGCCCGGCCACGATGTGCGGCGGCAGATCGGCGCGGTCGTGCACGCCGAGCGTGTTCTGGACGGTGACCGCGGTGACCGCGACCAGGCCGTGCACCCCGCAGGTGAGGAAGGTCCGCAGGTCCGCCTGCAGCCCGGCGGCCCCGCCGGAATCGGATCCGGCGATGGTGAGCGCGGAGGGCGGGCTCGGGTTCTCAGTCATGTGCGCGTTCCGACTTCTGGTCTGGTCCATTGAGGCAACTGTGCTTCATTCACAGTCCACCACGATGGCACAGTAAGTGTTCGTGCTGGTCCCCGTGACGAAGGAGACATCAGTGAAGCTCGCCGCGGCCGGTCTCCTGCTCCTGTCCACGCTGGCGGTACCGGGGGTCGCCAGCGCGGACAGCCCCCAGCTCTCGCACGTGACCACCGTCGGCGTGCACAACACCTACGATCCCGCCGCGTACCCGTACCTCGCGCAGGCGCTGGACAACGGCTCGTCCCTGCTCGAACTCGACGTCTGGCCGGATTTCTTCACCCACGAGTGGAAGGTCAGCCACTCCAATCCGCTGGGCAACAGCAACAATTGCGTTGACGCGCGTTCGGCGGCCGACCTGTACTCCGGCGGGACGAACAAGGACCTCGAATCGTGCCTGGACGACATCCGGATCTGGCTCGGCGCACATCCTGGCCGCCCGCCGCTCACGCTGAAGATCGAAATGAAGACCGGTTTCTCGGCGAATACCGGCCTCGGCCCGGCCCAGCTGGACACCGCCTTCCGAGACCACCTCGGCGATGCCGTGTTCAAGCCCGCCGATTTGCTCGGCAGCCACGCGACGCTCGATGAAGCGTCCAAAGCGGACAATTGGCCGACACTGGACGCGTTGCGGGGCAAGGTGCTCACCGAGATCATCCCCGGCACAGTCGAAGAGGGAAATCCGACCGACACGCTGCACACGGATGTCGAGTACGCCGGTTACCTGCTGGACCAGAAGGCTGCTGGAAAGCTGAATTCAGTGCAGATCTTCCCGACCGTGCACGGTGCCGCGGGCGGCGACCCGCGCGACAAATACTCCGCGGAGCAGAAACCGTGGTTTGTCGTGTTCGACGGGGACGCGAGCGAATGGCTCGCCAAGGCTGGCATGTCTTGGTACGACGAAAACCACTACTACGTGGTGATGACGGACGGACAGAACGTCGCGCCCGCTATCGACGACCACAACCCGACCGTCGACCAGGCGACTCAGCGCGTGGCTGAACTGGCCAAGCAGCACGCTTCCGTGGTGACGTCCGATTGGACCGGCCTCACGACCGTGCTGCCGACGGTGGATTCGCGCGGCTAAAACCGCGGCGGCGGTTTCAGCACTGACATCCGATATTGGTACACCGCTTGCGCTTCGGCGATCCCCGGCCGCGGCGTGATGCCCGATTTGCGAATCGTTTTGACCGCCGAAGCGGTGCGGTGCTCAGTGACCAGGCCGTCGACCTCGTGCTGCACCTCAAGCGGCAGCCTCGCCCACAACGCTTCCGGTGTCTCGCTCATCCGGTCAGTGTCGCATTCACGAGCACCGGAAGGGGACGAGATCCCTGCTATGGTGTTTTGTCCGCTCGAAGCGAGCCGGGGGTGCGGGGTTCATGGCAATGGCGCCGGTCGAGGTTCTCGTGGGCAATTTGGCGCTGGACGAGACAACCGTGACAGACGTCGTCCGCCTCTCGATCACTATCCTGCTGGGTGCCAGCGGTGTTGTCGCGTGGATCTTTTCGAAACGTGCGCGGGCGCGTTCCTCGCTGGGCCGAATGGGTGTCGACATTTCCGACGCTTCGCTGGCTCGCTGCATCGCGGACGGCGACCTCAAAGCCATCGAACTGCTGCTGCGCACGGGAATCCGCGCGGACGCACCGCTCAACGGCCGCACCCCGTTGCAGGCCGCGATCAAAGCCGGCGACGAGCGCGTGATCGGTTTGCTGGTCCGCCGCGCTCCGCCGGAAGCGGTTGTCCGGGAATTGCTCCGGGACAGCGTCCCGGAAGCCGCGCCGTCCGGTTCGCCCGCCTTCACGGTGCTGCCCGGGGTGCAGGGCGTGCTCGAGCACATTCAGCGCCAGATCATCTCGGCGCTGGATTCCGGGGAACGGACCGAGATGCTCAACCTCGGACTGGACCTCGAGGTCGTGCAGACGTTCCTGCTCTACAAACTGATCTTCCAGAAGAACCTTCGCAATCTCGAATACCACGGCATGCTGATCGAAAGCAGTGCGGAACGGATCAAACCGGTCATCGACGGGGGCAGTTCCATCCACTCGGGGACCGCGACCGCGGTGATCGAGAAGATCGGCAACCAGATCGCGGAGAACGCGGCCTTCCTCGACAGCAGCAACATCTCCATCGAGATCCGGTCCTACGACCTGCCGCCGGTGCTCCACGGTTTCCTGGTGGACAACCGGCATCTGTACCTCGGCTTCACCGAATTCGTCCAGGGAAAGCTCCACGGCGGCGAGTTCGGCTACCTGTATCTCGACCGGTTGGCGGCGGATCCCATGACCGCCCATCTCTTCCGGGTGTACCGCTCCTGGTTCGAATTCCAGTGGAATCACGGCACAAAGCTTTGTGCCTCCTGAAAGGTCGGGCATGCTGGTCATCGGACATCGCGGCGCCGCCGGGCACGCGCCGGAGAACACTCTCGCGTCGATCCGGAAAGCGATCGGCTTCGGCGTGGATCTGGTCGAAATCGACGTGCAGGCCACCCGCGACGGTCAACTCGTCGTGTTCCACGACAAGCTGCTCGACCGCGTGACCGGCGCGACGGGGTACCTCTGGGACTTCGACCTGGCGCGCTTGCGGGCCGAAGTGCGCGTCGCCGGCGAGCAGATCCCGTTGCTCAGCGAGGTGTGCGAACTCGTCCGGGACAGTTCTGTGCGGCTGATGGTCGAAATTCTCGACCCCGCGACGGCCAAGGCTGTTCTCGCGACCGTGTCGGAAATCCTGCCCGCCGATCAGTTCCTGGTGGCGTCATTCCATCACGACACAGTGCGCGAACTGGTTGCGCAGCACCCGGGCCTCGAGGCGATCGCGCTGGTCGAAGGCGCGCCGGTGAATCCGGTCCGGATGGCGCGCGACTGCGGCGCGCACTGCGTGGGGCTCGGATTCGAGTCGATCCAGCCGGAGAAGGTCGCCGCGCTGCAGGAGGCGTCGATCTCGGTTTTCGCTTGGACGGTCAACGATCCACGGGAAATCGAGCGCGCTCGCCGGTTGGGAGTCGACGGAATCATCTCCGACTATCCCGACCGGGTCGCGCGCTGATCGCCCGTTACGACGGGTTCGCGAGCCGCCAGAACGGGGAAACCGGGCCGACACCCGCCCCCAGCGGATAAGCCTCCAGAACACAGCGTTCGATGAACCGCTTCGCCTCCGCGACCGCAGTGGGCACGTCCGCGCCCTTCGCGAGCGACGAGGTGATCGCCGACGCCATGGTGTCGCCGCCGCCGTGGGTGTTTTCCGTATCGATGCGCGGGCCGCTCAACTCGATCACCGCTGAGCCGTCGGTGAGCAGATCGACGCAATCGGCGGCGTCGTAGAGGTGGCCGCCCTTCACCAGGACCCACTGGGAACCGAACTCCAGCAAGGCTTCCGCGGCTGTGTGCTGGCTCTTCGCGTCGGTAACGCTGACGCCGGTCAGCAGCCGGACCTCGTCGAGATTCGGCGTGATGAGCGTGGCGCGCGGGAACAATTCCGTCCGGATCGCTTCCAGTGCTTCTTCGCGAAGCAGCGCGTGGCCGGTCATCGACGCGGCCACCGGGTCGACCACGAACGGCGTGTCCGTGGTCTGTCCAATGTGGACCTCGTCCAGCGTTTTCGCTACCGCCTGAATGATTTCCGCGGTGGCGAGCATGCCGGTCTTCGCCGCGTTGACGCCCATGTCCTCGGCGACCGCTTTGATCTGCGCGGTGACGACGTCGACCGGAATCTCGGAGAACCCTTGCACGCCAAGCGAATTCTGCACGGTGACCGCGGTGAGCGCGACCAGTCCGTGCACTCCGTTGGCAAAGAACGTGCGCAGGTCCGCCTGCACGCCCGCACCACCGCCGGAATCGGATCCGGCGATGGTGAGGGCGGTGCGAGGCGTGACTGTCACTGGTTGACCACGGGCAGGTAGACCTTGTTGCCCTGTTCGGAAAACTCCGCGGACTTCTCGGCCATGCCCGCCTCGATCGCCTCCACAGAGGACAGACCGTGCTCCTCGGCGTACTTGCGCACGTCCTGAGTGATCCGCATCGAGCAGAACTTCGGCCCGCACATCGAGCAGAAGTGTGCGGTCTTGGCCGGTTCCGCGGGCAGCGTCTCGTCGTGGAAGGACCGCGCGGTGTCCGGGTCGAGCGACAGGTTGAACTGGTCGTTCCACCGGAATTCGAAGCGGGCCTTGGACAATTCGTCGTCCCAGTCCTGCGCGTACTGGTGGCCCTTGGCGAGGTCGGCGGCGTGCGCGGCGATCTTGTAGGTGATCACGCCGGTCTTCACGTCGTCGCGGTTGGGCAGGCCGAGATGCTCCTTCGGCGTGACGTAGCACAGCATCGCCGTGCCGTACCAGCCGATCTGCGCCGCACCGATCGCCGAGGTGATGTGGTCGTACGCCGGGGCGATGTCCGTGGCGAGCGGGCCGAGCGTGTAGAACGGCGCCTCGCCGGTGAGCTTTTCCTCCAGCTCCACGTTTTCCTTGATCTTGTGCATCGGCACGTGGCCGGGGCCCTCGATCATCACCTGCACGTCGTGCTCGCGGGCGATGTGCGTCAGTTCGCCGAGGGTTTCCAGTTCGGCGAACTGCGCGCGGTCGTTGGCGTCCGCGATCGAGCCGGGACGGAGGCCGTCGCCGAGCGAGAACGTGACGTCGTACTCGCGCAGGATCTCGCACAGCTCGGAGAAATGCGTGTACAGGAAGGATTCCTGGTGGTGCGCGAGGCACCAGGCGGCCATGATCGACCCGCCGCGGCTGACGATGCCGGTGACCCGGCGCGCGGTCAGCGGGATGTAGCGCAGCAGCACGCCGGCGTGCACCGTGACGTAGTCGACGCCCTGCTCGCACTGCTCGATGATGGTGTCGCGGTAGATCTCCCAGGTGAGCTTTTCCGGCTCCCCGTTGACCTTTTCCAGCGCCTGGTAGATCGGCACGGTGCCGACCGGGACCGGCGAGTTGCGCACGATCCACTCGCGCGTCTCGTGAATCCGCTTGCCGGTGGAGAGGTCCATGATCGTGTCGGCGCCCCAGCGGGTGGCCCACACCATCTTGTCGACCTCTTCCTCCACAGAGGACCAGACGGCCGAATTTCCCATGTTGGCGTTGATCTTCACCAGGAAGTTCTTGCCGATGATCATCGGCTCGGTCTCCGGGTGCTTGCGGTTGGCCGGAATCACCGCGCGACCGCGGGCGACCTCGTCCCGCACGAACTCCGGAGTACAGCGTTCGCGCGCGGCGATGAACTCCATTTCCCGGGTGATCACCCCGGCTTTCGCCCAGCCAAGCTGGGTGTTGTGCTCCCGCCCGTCAGCCCAGCCGGACCTGAGCGGGTGCAGTCCTTTGTGGACATCGATGTTCGCGTCCGGATCGGTGTAGGGCCCCGACGTGTCGTACACGTCGAAATGCTCCCCGTTCGACAGGTCGATCCGCCGCGCCGGAACCCGCAGCCCGGATTCGGTGCGGTGATAGACCTTCCGCGAGCCGGTGATCGGCCCGGTGGTGACGGACGGGGCGATGGCACCCTGGTTTTCCAGCGTCGTCAACGACGTTCACTCCCTACGCCGGCATTACCCGGTCAGGTTCATGCGGTCGGTGACGCCGGGTGTCCGCGAGATGGACACCAGCCACCCTCTCAGCCCGCCAAGGCGCGAGCTCCCGCGTTGCATTCGGTTGAGGTTGCTCTTGCGACGATGCCATGGCGCGCCGGGTCGGCACAACCCCGCCGACTGTGTTTGATTGCCCCGGCTCCGCCGTGGCGCCGAGATCGCCGGGAAGCTGGTTTCTTCCCTCCCGATTTCGCCGGCCCGGGGGGCCGTCGAAATCGCTCAGTCCAGAAACCAGCGCGATCTCGGGTTGTGGTCCAGAAGCGGGAGCGGTCTTGTTGTGGTCCGGAAGGTTTGGCGTGGGGTCAGGCGTCGGCGGGTTCTTTCGGGGGCAGCCAGGTCAGGCCGGGCACGCCCCACTTGTTTTTCTTGAGCATCTTCTTCGCCGCGCGCGCGTGGCGGCCGACGAGCCGATCCAGGTAAATGAACCCGTCGAGGTGATCGGTCTCATGCTGGAGGCAGCGCGCGAAGTAGCCGGTGCCCTCGACCTCGATCGGGTTGCCCTCGATGTCGAAGCCGGTCACCTTGGCCCACGTGGCGCGTCCGGTCGGGTACGACTCGCCGGGGGCGGAGAGGCAGCCCTCCCAGTCGTCGTCCGGGTCCGGCATGGTCTCCGGGATCTCCGACGTCTCGAGCTTCGGGTTGACCACCACGCCGCGGTGCTGGGTGCCCTCGTCGTCGAGGCAGTCGTATACGAATACCCGTAGGTCGAGCCCGATCTGGTTGGCCGCGAGGCCGACGCCCTCGGCCGCGTACATGGTCTCGAACATGTCCTCGACGAGGGTGGCGAGCTTGGCGTCGAACTCGGTGATCTCGCGCGTGGGCTGGTGCAGCACGGGTTCGCCGGCGATGCAGATGGGGTGGACGGTCACGGACGCCGAGTTTAGTCGGACCCTTCTGGTACACCTGGATCGGACCGTGACGCGCCGTGTCGGATGCCCATGTCGAGCATGGGTTCCGTGGTTCAATGACGCCCGCGGAAGGACTGCCGACACCGATTGCGAGGACCGCATGGACGCCGCGGAGTCGATGGCTGGAAACCAGCCGTCGCCGCCGGAAAATGTCGGTGGCCTGACCGAGCGCGAACTGGACATTCTCGCGTTCGAGCGGCAGTGGTGGCGCCACGCCGGGGCGAAGGAGAACGCCATCCGGGAGCGCTTCGGACTGTCTTCCACCCGTTACTACCAGTTGCTGAACACGCTGCTGGCCAAGCCGGAGGCCGTCGCGGCCGATCCGATGCTGGTCAAGCGGCTGCGCAAAACGCGCGCCGCCCGTCAGCGCAAACGCGGGGCCCGGCGGTTGGGGATCGAGCTGTCATGAGCGTCTTCTCGGGACTGTCCCGGCCGTTGAAGGCCGCGGGAGTCGCGCTGATCGGGATCGCGGTGGTCGCGGCTGTCATCGGCGGCGTCACCGTGCTCAACACGAGCGGCGACCAGAACGCCGGACCGAGCACGTCCGGCGAACCCACCGCACCCGGCGGCTCGTCGTCCGCACCGGAACAGTCGTCCTCGGCGGCGCCCAGCTCCGCGCCTTCGTCACCTGCTTCATCGGCCCCGGCCTCGTCGTCCGCGGCGTCGTCGGCTCCGGCTTCGAGCCAGCCCGGACAGCCCGGCGGCCAGCCGGGTCAGCAGCCCGGACAGCCGGGGCAGGCGGGTCCGGACCAGCAGGCCTCGAACAAGTGGGTCACGCTGCGCGTCTACAACAACTCGCTGGTCAAGCACCTCGCCGAACAGGCCGCCGCCGACTTCCGCAATTCAGGCTGGAACGTCGCCGAGGTCGGCAACTACTCGCAGGGCAACATCCCGGCGACCGCGGCCTACTTCCGGCCGGGCACCGACGAGGAAGCCGCAGCGAAGCAGCTGGCCAAGGAGTTCGGCTTCCAGGCCCAGCCGCGATTCGACGGCATCCAGAACTCGAGCCCCGGCGTGATAGTGATCATCACGAAGGACTACCAGCCCGGTGGGCACAAGGGCAGCTGACCTGCCCCGATACCGATGACAGCCCGCGCTACGGCGCGGGCTTTGTCATGTCCGCGCGGCTTCGCTCCTGCGGAGGTCCGTGAGGGCCACCCTGAGGGAATCAGCGTCCGTCAGGCGTGAAGGACTCCTCGAGGGAATCTGATTCCTTC
>NZ_JBSFNS010000150.1:0-15925 GCF_053587275.1 Amycolatopsis sp. NPDC003676 | reverse complement strand
CCGCGACTACACCGACAACCCCGACGAGCCCGTCGCGCCTTGACAAGCACCCCCGCGCCGTAGTCACAATCAGCTTCGGGGTGGTGGGCCCCACTCTCACGACACGTACTGATCCCGCAACTTCCGCTTGTACAGCTTCCCATTGGGATCCCGAGGCAACTCAGGCAAGTAATCCACCGACCGAGGCAACTTGAACCGAGCCAACCGAGTCTCCGCATACGCGAGCAGCTCAGCAGTCAACTCGTCCGACCCCTCAACGCCGTCCGCAGGCTGCACCACAGCCTTGATCTCCTCGCCCCAATCCTCGTGCGGGATGCCGAACACGGCGACGTCCGCGATCTTCGGGTGCATCACCAGCTCGCCCTCAATCTCCGCCGGATAAATATTCACCCCGCCGGAAATGATCATGTCCGCCTTGCGATCGTGCAAGAACAGATACCCGTCCTCGTCAAGATGCCCGACGTCACCCAACGTGAACAAATCCCCGACCCGAGCCTTCTCAGTCTTGGCCTTGTCCCGGTGATACTCGAACTTCGAGTCGCCCATCTTCATGTAAACCGCACCGGTCTCGCCCGTAGGCACCTCGTCACCGGCATCGTCGAGGATCTTGATCGTCGACCCCGGCCACGGCAACCCAACCGACCCGGGCTTCCGCAACCAGTCCTCGCCGTTGATCACCGTCCCGCCGCCTTCGGTGGCCGCGTAGTACTCGGTAACCACCGGTCCCCACCACTCCAGCATCTGCCGCTTGACCTCAAGCGGACAAGGCGCAGCCCCGTGAATCATCACCCGCAACGAGCTGTGGTCGTATTTCGCGCGCACCTCCTCCGGCAGGCCAAGCAACCGCCGGAACTGAGTCGGCACCATATGGCTGTGCGTGACCCGATGCCGCTCGATCAACCGCAGCATTTCCTCGGCGTCCCACCGGTCCATCAACACCGCGGTATGCCCCAGCTGCAGCGAAATAGCCACAAAATTCAGCACCGCCGTGTGATACAGCGGAGACCCGCACAAATGCACATGATCATCGAACGGCTGCAGCCCGAACACCCCGAAGAACCATGTAGACGCAGCAGGCACCTGATCCGGATCAGCCCCGGTCAACGGCCGCTTGACGCCCTTAGGCCGCCCAGTCGTGCCAGAGGTGTAGAGCATCGGCGAACCAGCGGTCCGATCGTCCGGCCGCCCGTCGCCCAACCCAGCGCCCAATTCCTCGGCACGACGGAAGCCCGGCACCGAGCCGACGGCGAACCGCGCCGAAGCAGGCAACCCAGCCTCGTCAGCCGCCGCCACCGCCACCTCAGCGAACCGCTCATGCGCCAGAAACGCCTTGGCCCCGCTGTCGGAGAGGATGTACGCGACTTCCGGACCGACGAGGTGCCAGTTCACCACCACCACGTACAGCCCGGTCTGGATCGCCGCGAAGTACGCCGCGACCAGGTCGTCGCCGTTCGGCAGCAGCAGCACCACCGAATCGCCGACGCCGAGCCCCAGCTCTCGCAAGCCTGACGCGTACCGGTTGGCTTTCGCCGTCAGTTCGCCGTAGGAGATTTCCCGCCCGTCCGGATCCACCAGCGCCACCCGGGCGGGCTCGGCCGCGGCGATGGTCCACAGTCCCAGGTCCATCTTCCAAATCTAGAACGCGTTCCACATAGACACAACAGGTTCCTTGCCTCGGATTCGAGAACGTGTTTCACTCGAAGCCGTGACGGTTTCGGATGCCCCTCTGTCGGCGCCGCTCAACGTCGGCTTCGACTACACCCGTTCCACCGGCCCGGTGCTCGGCCGCTTCGTCAACGCCCTGCGCGAACGCCGGATCGAGGGCGTGCGCGGCAGCGACGGACGCGTGCACGTGCCGCCGGTCGAGTACGACCCGGCCACCGCGGACCCGTTGACGGAGTTCGTCCCGGTGAGCGCGGAAGGCGTTGTCGTTTCCTGGTCCTGGTGCGCGGATCCGCTCGACGGCCAGCCGCTGTCGCGTCCGTTCGCCTGGGTGCTGGTGAAACTCGACGGCGCGGACACCAGTCTGCTGCACGCGCTCGACGCCGGTTCCCCGGACAATGTCCACATCGGACAGCGCGTGCGCGTGCGGTGGGCGGACGAGACCGTCGGCCACATCCGCGACATCGCATACTTTCTGCCTGCGGACGCGCCGGACACCACCCCCACCGAGGCTCCCCCGCCGGTGGCGAAACGCGAAGAGGGCGCGCCGGTCAGCGTGATCATCACGCCAGTGCACCTGAAGTACCAGCATTCCGCGTCGCCGGAGGAAAGCCGGTACCTGCGCGGCCTCGCCGAAGGCCGGATGCTCGGTCAGCGCTGCCCGGAGTGCGGCAAGGTCTACATCCCGCCGCGCGGCGCGTGCCCGGTGGACGGCGTGCCGACCACCGACGAGGTGGAACTGCCCGACACCGGCATCGTCACGACGTTCTGCATCGTCAACGTGCCGTTCCTCGGCCAGCGCATCAAACCGCCGTACGTCGCGGCGTACATCCTGCTCGACGGGGCCGACATCGCCTTCCTGCACCTCGTGCTCGGCTGTGCCGCGGAGGACGTCCGGATGGGCATGCGCGTGCGCGCCAACTGGCGGCCGCGCGAGGAATGGTGGACGTCGCTGGAGAACATCAGCCACTTCGAGCCCACCGGCGAGCCGGACGCCGCGTACGAGACCTTCGCCCACCACCTGTGAGGAACCATGCCTGAAGTAGCCGTAGCCGGTTTCGCGCAGGCGCCCAACGTCCGCAAGACCGAGGGCACCACCAATGGCGTGGAAATGCTCGTGCCGATCCTCGCCGAGGCGTTCGCCGCCACCGGACTGTCCAAACAAGACATCGGGTTCTGGTGCTCCGGATCATCGGATTACCTTGCCGGGCGTGCGTTTTCGTTCATCGCCGCGGTCGACGCGCTGGGCGCGTTCCCGCCGATCAACGAGTCCCATGTGGAAATGGACGCCGCGTGGGCGCTGTACGAGGCGTGGCTGAAGATCCGCACCGGCGAGGTCGACACCGCGCTCGTGTACGGCTTCGGCAAAGCCAGCGCCGGGCAGCTCCGCCGCGTCATGGCGATGCAGCTCGACCCGTACCTCGTCACTCCACTGTGGCCCGATTCGCTGGCGATCGCCGGTCTGCAGGCCCGATTGGGCCTCGAAGGCGGGCTGTGGTCCGAAAAGGACCTGGCCGAAGTCGCCGCCCGATCGCGCGCGGACGCGGTGAACAATCCGGCCGCGCAGCTGTCCGGAACCGTGGACGTCGCCGATCTGCTCGACACTCCGTACGTCGCCGATCCCCTTCGCGCACATGACATCGCGCCGGTGACAGACGGCGCGTCGGTGATCATCCTGGCGTCGGAGGAACGAGCCCGCGACCTCGTCGAGCGGCCCGCGATCATCTCCGGGCTGGAGCATCGCATCGACTCCCCCGTCCTGGGCGCGCGCGACCTCACCCGCTCCCCGTCCACTGCCATTGCTGCGGCCCGGCTTGATCTCGACGGCGTCGAACTGGCCGAACTGCACGCGCCGTTCACGCACCAGGAACTCATCCTGCGCCGCGAACTCGGCTTCGATGACAGCGTGCGGATCAGCCCGTCCGGCGGCGCGCTCACCGGGAATCCGATGTTCTCCGCCGGTCTCGCGCGGATCGGCGAGGCCGCCACGCGGATCCATCGCGGCGAGGCGGCCAAGACGCTCGCCCACGCCACCAGCGGACCCGCCCTGCAGCAGAACCTCCTCGCCGTGCTGGAGGCACGATGACCAAGCAGCTCGCCGCGGTGCTCGGGACCGGGCAGACGCACCACCGCGCTAAGCGCACCGACGTGTCGATGGCCGGTCTGCTCCGCGAAGCGATCGACCGCGCGATGGCGGACGCCCAGGTCGGCTGGGACGACATCGAGGCCGTCGTGATCGGCAAGGCGCCGGACCTGTTCGAGGGCGTCATGATGCCCGAGCTGTTCCTCGCGGACGCGTTGGGCGCGAACGGAAAGCCGTTGATTCGCGTGCACACCGCGGGATCGGTCGGCGGGTCGACCGCGCTGGTCGCCGCTTCGCTGGTCCAGTCCGGCGTGCACCGGCGCGTGCTGACGGTGGCGTTCGAGAAGCAGTCCGAGTCGAACGCGATGTGGGGCTTGTCGATCCTGCCGCCGTTCCAGATGCCGGTCGGCGCTGGAGCCGGTGGCTACTTCGCGCCGCACGTGCGGTCTTACATCCGCCGCTCCGGTGCGCCCGAACACATCGGCGCGATCGTGGCGGCGAAGGATCGACGCAATGGCGCGCTGAATCCGTTCGCGCACTTGCAACAGTCCGACATCACGGTCGAGTCGGTGCAGGCGTCACAGATGCTGTGGGACCCGATCCGGTACGACGAAACGTGTCCGTCCTCCGATGGCGCCTGCGCGATGGTGCTTGGCGACGAAGCCGCCGGAGACGCTGTTCCGGGCGGCGCGGCCTGGATCCACTCGACGGCGATGCGGACCGAGCCCACGACGTTCGCCGGACGCGACCAGGTCAGCCCGCAAGCCGGACGTGACGCCGCGGCCGCGTTGTGGCGCGACGCGGGCATCACCGATCCGCTGTCCGAAGTGGACGTCGCGGAGATCTACGTGCCGTTCTCCTGGTTCGAGCCGATGTGGCTGGAAAACCTCGGCTTCGCCGCCGAAGGCGAAGGCTGGAAGATCACCGAGGCCGGCGACACCGCGATCGGCGGACGACTGCCGGTGAACCCGTCGGGCGGCGTGCTGTCGTCGAATCCTATTGGTGCGTCCGGGATGCTGCGGTTCTCCGAAGCGGCGAAGCAGGTGATGGGCCGCGCTGGCGATTACCAAGTGGACGGTGCCCGAGTCGCATTAGGACACGCCTACGGCGGCGGCTCGCAGTACTACAGCATGTGGGTGGTGGGAGCGGCCAAGCCCTCGTGAGCGGCAATCCCGGTTAGAACCGTGATCAACACTCACGAGTCCTTCCGCCGCCCCCTCAACGCGAAGAGTGTCCCCAGCGCCCCGATCACCGCGCCCAGCACCGCAGCCCGCGCGCTGTGCTGTTTGGGCGCGATGATCGGGCGTAGCTGCGTCGCGGCCGGGGGCTGGACCGGTTTGCGCGGCGCGTCACGGGCGGTGGCGGTCCAGGCGGTGATGTACACGAGCATCCGCGCGATCAGCGAGATGAAGAACAGCAGACCGATCACCGAGCCGAACGCCACGCCGGACGGCGATTTGCTGATCAAGTTCAAGTAGAACCCGCCGGCCTGCTTCAACAGCTCGAACCCCACTGCCGCCGCGACCGCGCCGCGCATCGCGCTGCGCCAGCCGACGCGTTCCCGCGGCAGCCGGGTGAGCACCCACAGGAAAACCATCCAGTCGGCGAGCAGCGCCAGCGGCACCGAGACGAACGACAGCAGATTGTGCCCCCAGCTCGTGTCCTCGACGCCGACCAGCCCCAGCAGCGAACGGCCGACCGCGGTGCCGGACACCGAGATCCCGAACGACACCAGCAGCGCCGCGGCCAGACCGAGCAACGCCAGCACGTCGGTCAGGATCGTGCGCAGCAGCGGCCCCTCGGACCGGTTCTGTCCGTACATCGCGGTGAGCGCGTCCCGCAGCGCGTTCATCCAGTTCCAGCCCGAGTACAGGCCCACGACCAGACCGGCGACCCCGACGCCGGTGCGCTGCTCCACGAACCCGGTCAGGATCGACGACACCTGCTCGCCGATCGGGCCGGGCAGCGAACCGGAGATGCCGCGCACCAGCGCGTCGAGCAGATGCGGCTGCGTCGCCAGGACGAACCCGGCCGCCGACGACGACAGCATCAGGATCGGCACCAGCGACAGCAGGCTGAAGTAGGTAATCGACGCGACGTAGTGGTAGCCGCCGTAGTCGATGTACCGGTTGGTGGCGCGAGCGATGTGGTCCAGCCATCGATACCGGGCACGCGCGCGGGCCCATCTGCTCGGCCCAGGGGTCTTGCGGGAACGCTTCACTGTCACTGTCTACCCAGCGGACGCGCTGTTTGTCGCAAAAGACACGCATTCAGGCCAGTACGACCGGGGCGTGCCCGTCGTCACGCGGCAGCGGCTCGTCGGTCGTGGCGAAGACGGTCGCGCCGAGGAAGTCAAGTTCGCAGCCCAGCGTCGCGAGGAACGGGGTGTCGGCGGCGTCGCGTCCGGTCGCGATGCGGAGCATGGTTTGGCGCGGGGCCAGCCGGGTGGCGTCGAAGACGTACCAGCGGCCGTCGATGCCTGCTTCGAAGACCGCGTGAAAGTCCATCGGCTGCAAGCCCGGCGCGTACACCGAGGTGTAGCGCGCGGGGACGTCCACGAGTCGGCACAGCGCGACGCATACGTGTGCGAAGTCGCGACACACGCCTTCGCCAGCGAGAAGCGTGTCGATGGCGTCGTGGGTCGGACTGCTGGAGCCGACGACGTACGCGAGCCGGCGGTGCACGTGCTCGACGATCGCCTGCACCCGCTCCCGCGCGGTGGCCAGATCACCGATGCCCAGCGGCAGGAGTCCGCCCATCCGGTCGGACGGGCAGTACCGGCTCGGCCGCGTGTAGCGCGCGACGTCGGCGAGCGTGACGGGTTCAGCGTTGCCTCGGTGCAGCACGCGCTCGCCGTGATAGGCGACGCGATGCTCGCCCTCGGCGAGGTCGTAAACCTCCGCGCGAGTGCCGTGTTCGAACTCGGCGGTGCGCGCGGAACCGGCGTCGGACACGGTGAGTTCACCGGCGTCCGCGCGCACGGCGGCGACCGAAACCGCGGCGAGGCCGGGTTTCGTCACCCGGACGCCGAATTCCACGTCTACCGTCGTGCGCACGGGGCCATCATGCCGGTGCGTCGTGCTCGTTGCCGGTCAGGTGCGCCGCCCGGGCGTTTCGCCTGCTCAGGCTGCCCGGTCTGCCCAGTCTGCTCAGGCGTAGCGGACCTGGTAGTGCTTGATCCCGTTGAGCCAGCTGGAACGCAGCCGCTCGGGCGCGGCCGCCTCGGCGATGTTCGGCATCACGTCGGCGATCGCGTTGAAGATCAGGTCGATCTCCAGCCGGGCCAGGTTCGCGCCGATGCAGTAGTGCGAACCGGTGCCGCCGAAGCCGACGTGCTGGTTGTCCTCGCGCATGATGTCGAACTTGCCGGGCTCGTCGAAGACCTCGGGGTCGAAGTTGGCCGAGCTGTAGAACATCCCGACGCGGTCGCCCTTGCGGATCTGCGCGCCGCCCAGTTCGGTGTCGCGGGTCGCGGTGCGCTGGAACGCGACGACCGGCGTCGCCCAGCGGACGATCTCGTCCGGCGCGGTCTTCGGGCGCTTCTCCTTGAAGAGGTCCCACTGCTCCGGGTGGTCGAGGAACGCCTTCATGCCGTGCGTGATGGCGTTGCGGGTGGTCTCGTTGCCCGCGACGGCCAGCAGGATCACGAAGAAGCCGAACTCGTCGGAGCCGAGCGATTCGCCGTCGACGTCGGCCTGGACGAGCTTGGTGACGATGTCGTCCATCGGGCAGCGGCGGCGGTCCTCGGCCATGTTCCAGGCGTAGCCGACGAGTTCCGCGGACGCGGCGATCGGCTCGAGGTCGTATTCCGGGTCGTCGTAGGCGATCATCTGGTTGGACCAGTCGAAGATCTTGAGCCGGTCCTCCTGCGGGACGCCGATCAGCTCGGCGATCGCCTGCAGCGGCAGCTCGCACGCGACGTCGGTGACGAAGTCGCCCGAGCCCTTTTTCTTGGCCTCGTGGACGATTCGCTCGGCGCGGTCGCGCAGCGTGTCTTCGAGCTTCGCGATCGAGCGCGGGGTGAACCCCTTCGACACGATGCGGCGGAGCTTGGTGTGCTGCGGCGCGTCCATGTTCAGCAGGACGAGCCGGTTGGCGTCGAGGCCCTCGGCGGTCATCTGGTCGTCGAACCGGATGATCGCGGTCTTTTCCCTCGACGAGTAGAGCTCGCTGTCGCGCGAGACCGCCTTGACGTCGGCGTGTCGCGTGACGACCCAGTAGCCGTCGTCGCCGAATCCGGCGGTGTTGTGCGGCTGCGGGTTCCACCAGACGGGCGCCGTGCGGCGGAGTTCGGCGAACTCCTCCAGGGGCAGCCGGCTGGCGTAGAGGTCCGGATCGGTGAAGTCGAAACCGGCGGGCAAAAGCGGGGCTGCCACGGCTTGGCCTCCTGCGCGGGATCGGCGGTGATACCCAACTGCAACGCGTTCTATGACCCCAGTAGAGCATACGGTGTTTACCAACGGAACCCGCTTGAGTGAAACCTGTTTACTTTACCGTTCCAGATACGATCCGCGCAGGTGAGCGCTAGCTCAGTCTTCAGTGATCGACTTCCGCTCTTTCGTGGGCCTGCTTGTGCTAAATAGGAACGTGTTCTAGTTTTGCGGGTAGGAAAGCTCGGAAAGGGGACACTCGTGGGCGAACCGGTGATCGTGGCCGCGGCACGCACGCCGATCGGCAAGCGCGGCGGCTGGCTGTCCGGCCTGCACGCGGCCGAACTGCTGGGCGCGGCCGTGCGCGGCGTGGTCGACCGGGCCGGCATCGACCCGGCCCAGGTGGAGCAGGTGATCGGCGGAGCGGTCACGCAGGCGGGCGAGCAGTGCGGCAACCTGACCCGCACCGCGTGGCTGCACGCGGGCCTGCCGGAATCGACCGGAGCCACGACGATCGACGCACAATGCGGTTCGGCGCAGCAGGCCGCACACCTGATCGCCGGCCTGATCGCGGCGGACGCGATCAGCGTGGGCGTGGCGTGCGGGGCCGAAGCGATGAGCCGCGTGCCTCTTGGCGCGAACCGCGGCGAGGGCGTCGGCTCCCCCAAACCGGACGCGTGGTCGATCGACATGCCGGACCAATACGGTGCGGCAGAACGGATCGCGGCCCGTCGAGGCATCACGCGCGAAGACGTCGACGCTTTCGGCGTGCGGTCCCAGCGCAATGCCGCCGCGGCTTGGGCCGCCGGACATTTCACGCGGGAGATCGTGCCGGTCGCCACGGAAGCCGGTGTGGTGGACCGGGATCAGGGACTGCGAGAGACCACAATGGAGGGTCTGGCCCGGCTGAAGCCGGTGGTACCGGACGGAATCCACACGGCCGGCTCGTCGTCCCAAATCTCCGACGGCGCCGCCGCCGTGCTGATCATGGACGCTTCGCTGGCCCGCTCACTGGGCCTGCGTCCGCGCGCCCGAATCCGGCGGCAGGCATTGGTCGGAGCGGAGCCGTACTACCACCTGGACGGTCCGGTTCAAGCCACTGCGCGGGTTTTGGACGCGGCCGGGATGAAGATCGGCGACGTGGACCTGTTCGAGGTGAACGAGGCATTCGCGTCGGTCGTGCTTTCGTGGCAGCGC
Source organism: Amycolatopsis sp. NPDC003676 (assembly GCF_053587275.1). Taxonomy (NCBI): domain Bacteria; kingdom Bacillati; phylum Actinomycetota; class Actinomycetes; order Pseudonocardiales; family Pseudonocardiaceae; genus Amycolatopsis; species Amycolatopsis sp. NPDC003676. Next base: position 6,613 of record NZ_JBSFNS010000150.1, on the reverse strand, counting down.
ATGCACAATCCGGACGAGTCGCGGGTGAACGTCAACGGCGGGGCCATCGCTTTGGGACATCCGGTGGGAAGCACCGGGGCTCGGCTGTTGACTACGGCGTTGCATGAGCTGGAGCGACAGGACAAGACTACGGCGCTGGTGTCGATGTGCGCTGGCGGCGCGATGGCTACGGCGACGATTTTGGAACGGATGTGAGCTGCCCGGCCCGGCTTTTCTGCTGGCTGGCACCGCGTTCCTTCCGCTGTGGCAATGAAACTCTCGCGGTTGGACCCGACGGGATCGATGCTGCCGCTGTCGCGCGCGCGGGAAAATCCGCCGCGCCCAGCGTATTTCTCGGGGCACGCGACCCCGGCTAGGTTCGTCAGGGCCGGTCGTCTGTCCAGAAGCAGAACGGATGCCCGGCCGGGTCCAGCAACACCCGCACATCCTGTTGCGGCTGAAACTCCGCCACCCGCGCACCCGCGGCGGCCGCCTTCGCGACGGCGGCCGCCAATGCGGAGCGACCGTCGACCTCGAAGTCGAGGTGCAGCTGCATCTGCTGCTCCCCGGCGCTGGCCGGCCACACCGGCGGCACATACTGCTCCTCCAGCTGAAACGACAGCCCCGCCCCGCCTTCCGGCGGACGCAAGGTGACCCACTCCGGCTCGTCAGTGCCGATCGGCCACCCGAGCAACTCCCGGTAGAACTCGGCCAGCGCCCGAGGTTCGGGCGCGTCGAGCACGGTGGACGTGAGTTTCATCAGCCCAGGTTAGAGCTTCGGCTGGCTTGCCCGGGCTGTTCCCGCTCACAGCCCCGCCTGGCCAACTCACCTCGACCGGCGTGCATCGCCACTACACGCGGGCCACCTCACCTCAACGGGCTGGCCCCGCCACGCCTTCCAGCCACCTCACCTCAACCGGCTCGCTCCCCCACGCCATCCAGCCACCTCACCTCAACCAGCCGACCTCCTCAAGCCGCCGTCATCCCTCCCCTTCACCCCAGCTCCAGCTCCGTCCGCACCGCCGGACCGTTGTCCGGCCTTGCGAAGCGCACCCAGCTCCCCGGGTGCCACGACTCAACCCACAGCGTGTTGTCCTCCACCCACGTCACCACGGCCTCCCGCAGGTCCAGCCGGAACAGGTGGCTCTCCTGCCCCTCCTGGATCCGCGCCACCTCCGCCGCGTCGGTGATCTCCACTGCGTGACCGGCGATCTTCGCGTCGCCGCCTTCCTCGATGCCGGGGTAAGCGTGGAGGGCGAAGCGGTCGTCGCGCTGGAGGTCGCGAGCTTTGCGGGCGTCGAGCATCGACCCGAGGTAGGCCTCGCCGTCCCGGAAGTCGATCTCCGAGCCGCTCACCCGGGGCGATCCGTCGCGTCGGAGCGTGGCCAGGACGTGCGAATCCGCGGCGGCGAAGCGGGCTCGTACGCGCGAGGCCAGCGACGGGGCGGCGGCACTGAACTCATCCCAACTCGTCATTCCCGGAGTCTCGCACCCGCCACCGACAAAAACCGGCGTCCCGGAAGCGATCGGGTGACTCGGGTTGTGCTTGACTCTCGGCATGATCGCGGAAGATGCGGAGACTGCCGAGCATCGCTGTCCGGTCGAGGGCGGCGAGCTGGCCGTCCGCACGACCGGCGAGGGACCGCTGCTGTTGCTGGTCCCCGGCGGGACCGGCGCGGCGGACTCGTTCCGGGCGCTGGTCAAGCTTTTGCGCACGGACTTCACCGTGATCACCTACGACCGGCGCGGGCATTTCGCCAGCACGGACACCACGACCGGACCCGTCCCGGTGTCCCGGCAGGCGGACGACGCGCTCGCCGTCCTCGCCCACGTCGGCGGGAGCGGGCCGGTTTCGATGTTCGGGACCAGTGCCGGCGCGCTGATCGGGCTGGACCTCGTCGCGCGGTATCCGGATCGGGTGGCCGCGTTCGTCGCGCACGAACCGCCCGCGATCCAGCTGATGCCGGACGCCGCCGGGATTCTCGAGGCCGCGGCGGCGCAGGTGCGGTTGGCCCGTTCGGGTGACCTGATGGGCGCGGTCAAACGGTTCGCAGACGGGATCGCCGGGGCCGCCTTGCCGGACCTGCCGAATCTGCGGCTGCCCAACGAAAGCGACTGGCTCCGGCTGTTCGACCGCGAGTTGACCGAGTTCTTCGACTATCTGCCGGACTTGCGTGCGCTGCGCCGCACGAACACCGAGATCGTGCCGGTCGCCGGGGAGGCCAGCCGCGGCTGGTATCACTACCAGCCCGCCAAGATCCTCGCGCTCGAACTGGGGTTGCCGTTCACCGAAACGCCGGGTGCGCACCTGGCGCCGCAACGGAATCCGGCCAAATTCGCTGCCGCGCTGAAGGAACTCCTCGCCAACGCCTGAAAGCCGTGAGGGGAACCCTGAGGGAATCAGATTCCCTCAGGGTTCCCCTCACGAACCGCGATGGTCCAGGAGGCGACCTTCACGCGGCGGAAGCGGGCGCGGCAACCCGCTTCCGCCGCGGAAACTCCCGTATCAACCCCGGCACAATCGCCAACAGCAGCAGCCACAAGAACCGCGCCGGAGTCAGGCCGCCGCCGACCGTGCCGAGAACAGCCGGAATCCCCGCCCCGGCGAGCACCGCGACGAAATCCCACCGCTTCCACGTCTTGGAAGCCACCCGCGCGGCCGCGCCCACCATCGTGAACGCCGCGACGCACCCGCACAGCATCCACCGCGTCCCCGCGGCGATGTGCCCGTGCTCGACAGACTCCACGGCATCCCCGAAACCCGCCGCCAGCGCGGCCAGCAGACCCGCCACCAGACAATGCACCGGCAGCAAAACCCTGGGCCCCCAAGCGGTCTGGGACAGATAGGGAATCCCGCCGAATCCCTGGAACAGCGCCGCGCCCCACAAAGCCGCGAGCAGCGCCAGAACCCCGAGAACGGTCGAGAGCAACGGCCATTCCCAGTCCGGGATCTCGGTCATCGCGTCGGTGACCGTCAGAACGCCCTCGCCCAGCACGATGATCGTGAAAAGCCCCAGCCGCTCGCCGAAATGCGCGAGGTCCAGATGCGCGAAAGCCAGCCCGGGCGCCGGGCGCCTGGACTGGGAGACCCGTTCCGCCACCTTGGCCGCGACCTGTTCGCCCGACATGGTCAGCCCGGCCACCAGGTCGATCCCCAGCCCAAGCGCCCACAGCGCGTACTTCCACGGCCCCTCTACCCAGAACGAAACCACCCACGGCACGACGCCCATCCCGGCGTGCACCACCGGCCATTCGACGATGATCCGCGTGTTTTCCCGGCCTTCCCAAACCCGGCTCGCGAGCGCGCGCACCGCCACGTAGGAGAAGGCGAAGCCCTGCGCGTGCTCGCCGAGGTCGTGCACCGAACCGGCCATGAAAACCAGCCCGGCCATCGCGAGCAGCACTGGCATGGTGCGGGCCGCGGCGCCGGTGACGTTGCCGTACACGGTGAAGCACATCCACGCGGTCCAGAACGCGAGGAAGCACACGACGTAGAGGCCGGCGTCGCTCCAGGAGGTCGTTCCGCGCACGAGGTGCGAAAGCTGGGCGACGCCGGCGACCGCGACCAGGTCGAAGAAGAGTTCGAGCCAGGACGCGTGGCGTTCCTCGGTTTTCATGATCACGGCGGACAGTATGCCGTGATCATGAAACCGCCGTCCTAAACCGCACGCGCTCCGTCCTGCCACACTTCCCGAACGTTCCCCGCCAACGCCGGGAAATCGTAAATATCGCCCGAAACAACCACGAGGTCCGCACGATAGCCCGGAGCCAACCGGCCCAGTTCTGCATCCTTGCCCAGCAGCTGGGCAGCCGACGACGTGGCGGCGACCAGCACGTCCGCCGGGCTCATCCCGGCGGAGCGCATCAGCTCCAGCTCTTCGAGGTTCGTCCCGTGCGGGCCGACGCCGCTGTCGGTGCCCATCGCGATCCGGACCCCGGCCGCGACTGCCCGGCGCACCGAATCCAGGTGCACCTCCGCGACCTCTTTCGCCTTCTGCACCACGGCGTCCGGCAACGCCGCGCCCGCGGCCGCCGCGCGGATGACGTTCACCGGCGCCACCAGCGTCGGGACCAGCCAGGTGCCGCGCGCGAGCATCAGGTCGATCGCCTCGTCGTCGAGGTAGATGCCGTGTTCGATCGACCGGATCCCGGCGCGGACGGCGTTCTTGATCCCCTCCGAACCCTGCGCGTGGGCCATCACCGCCCGCCCCTGCATGGTCGCCTCGGCGACCAGGACGTCCAGTTCCTCAGGCGTGAACTGCGAATGCCTCGGATCGTCCCGTGGCGAAAGCACGCCGCCGGTGGTGCAGACCTTCAGCACGTCGGCCCCGGCTCGCAACAGGGTGCGCGCGACCCGGCGCATCTCGTCGGGACCGTCCGCCAGCGCGCTCGGGCGACCGGGGTGCGGGAGCGACAGCGGAACGCAATGCCCGGACGGCATCCAGCCGTCGCCGTGCCCGCCGGTCGGGCTGATCAGGCCGACCGCGATTTCCAGGCGGGGCCCGGGAATCAGGCCGTCCGCGACCGCCTGTTTGATGCCGAGGTCGGCCCCGGCGGCGTCGCGCACCGTGGTGATGCCGAGTTTCAGCGTGGTCCACAGGTTCCGGGCCGCCTCGTAGAACTGGTACGAGAACGGCTTCTGCACCCGCTGCAGCAACCCGAGATCCGACACCGTGACGTGCACGTGGCAGTCGAACATGCCGGGCAGCAGCATCGCGCCGGCGCAGTCCACCGCGCGGTCGCCGTCGAGGCCCGTGCCGACCTCGACGATCCGGCCGTCCTCGACCGCGACGTCCGCCGCCGCGGGCGGGCTGCCCGTCCCGTCGAACACCGTGCCGCCGGTGAAAAGGGTCCGCGTCATACCGGTTCTCCTGTCTGCACAACGTCTCCGGACCGGGTCACGGCCCGTTCGATGGCTGCCGCGATCGCGAGCACGACCACGTTAACCGCCAGCCCGACCAGCCCGACGTTCACCGTGCCGACGAGCTTGGTGTCCACAAAGGTCAGCCAGATCACCACGACCTCGCCCGCCAGCAGCCCGGCGAACACCGGGCCCTTGCCGACCGGGACCTTCTTCAGGAAGCCCAGCAGATTCGCCGGAGCCAACTGCACCGATCCCGAGTAGGTGAGCAGCAGCAGGTTCGCCAGCAGGTCCGGCCGGAAGATGCCGAGCACCAGAGCGAGCGCACTGGCCAGCACGACCGTCCCGTGATTGATCCAGAACTGCTTGCGCTCGCTGCGCACCCGGGTGATGTTTCGGGCCACCAGCGAGGAAATACCGATCAGAATCCCCGCCGCGGGCACCATCGCGGTCGCGGTCGCCGCGACAACCACGAGCCCGGTGACCCACCCCGGCAACGCGTCCTTGCTCAACGTCAGCAACACGCCGTTCGGGTCGCTTCCCTTGGGCACCACCAGAATCGCCGCGAAGCCGATGATCATCGGCAGCAACAGGCAAAGCTCGTACACCGGCATCCAGGTGTAATTGCGCCGCAACACCTTCGGATCCCGCGCCGACATCAACGCGGGCCACGTATGCGGCAACGTCATCAGCCCGACACCGATCGCACTCACCAGCATGCTGGTGATGAACCACGTGTGATCGTTCGCCCCGGCGTGCACGAACAACTTCTCCGGATGCAACTGGTCGATCTTGTGGAACACCCCGGAGACGCCGCCGGCGAAATGCGCGGGCACCGCGATGATCAGCACCACGAGTACGACAAGCATGATCGCGTCCTTGAAGTACGACGTCGCCGCCACCCCGCGCAACCCAGCCCACAACACGAACGCGACCACCAGCACACTGCCCGCGATCATGCTGAGCGTCCCAGACGCATGATCACCCGTCACCAGCCGGACGATCAGTCCGAGCCCGGTAATCTGCAGTTGCAGATACGGCAACACGAACACGACGCCAAGGATCGCCGACACCGTGCCCAACGCACGGCTGGAAAACCGGTCCTCGAGGAAGTCGCCCTGGGTCAGGTACCCGCGCTCCTTGCCCATCCGCCAAATCCGCTTGGCAAGAAAAAACAGGACCACGTAAGCGATCGGCACGTACGGCAGCGCATACATCGCCGCCACGCCACCCGAAAACGCCAACCCGGCCATGCCGAGGAAGGTGAAGGTCGTGAAGACCTCACCGGCCTGCAAGAACCACATGGTGAGCGCGCCGAACTTGCGCCCGCCCACGGTCCACTCCGCAAGATCCGCAGCAGGCCGGCGCCGCCCGACGAAGCCGAGCACGCCGATCAACACGATGCCAACGAGCGTAAAGGCCAGGATCATCGTCAATCCTCCTGTCCGCTGCGAGCCATGAGCCGCTCGGACAGCAACAGGGCAGGAGTGAACATCAGACACCACAACGCGCCCCAGACCATCATCTTCGGCAAGCCCAGCCAGAGGCCGGAGGAGTTGACGAAGGGGAGGAACGGCATCAGGACGAGAGCCACGACGGGGACGACCGGAGGGAGATAGTAGCTACGCATGCGCACACGCTGCCAGACGGCGCGGCTCTCGGCAGTGTTTGATGGCGTCGCGGGCGCGTCGAATCCGTCGCTGGCGACTGTGGCCGGATACGCGGTGCTGGGCGGGATCTTCTTCCTGGTTTCGGCGATCCGGCTCGGCCGCG
>NZ_JBSFNS010000149.1:0-16075 GCF_053587275.1 Amycolatopsis sp. NPDC003676 | reverse complement strand
AGTCGCCAGTTCGGCGAGCGGTTTGCCGGTGGCCGCCGGCGCCTTGACAAGCACCCCCAGACCGTCAGCACACTCAAGCTTCGGGGTGCCCCACGCAACCCCCACGGCAATGTCGCCGCCAGGCGACGAGCCGAACCCTACCGAGACTCAGCAAACCACCGAACCCACCGCCGCTGCCAAGGCGTCTCCACCGCCCGAGCGTGATGGTTCTCCCGAACCCAAGCAACGGCCTCCTCAGGCCCCACTCCACCCATGGTCACGAGACAAGCCAACACAGTCCCACTACGCCCAACCCCACCAAGACAAGCCACCTCCACGGCCTCCCCAGCAACCGCCCGCTCATGCAACCCCAAAATCTGCAACCGGGCGTCCTCCCGATCCCTCGGCAGCAAAAAGTCCGGCCACCGAATCCACCGATGCTCCCACCGCAGACCCGGCTCGTACTTCCCTTGCATCCGCCGAGACCCCAAATACAACCCGAACTCCGGCTCCGGCCCCTCCGGCTTCGGCTTCCCCAACCCCCGAGCCCGCACGACAGCCCCATCCGGAAGCACCAAAGTCCCCACCAACGCAGAATCCATCACGCCATGATCCCCCTATCCACCGTTCGACGGACCCGAGCCGGACCCGACAGGACTAGGCTGCCCCAGGTGAGTGAAGACCCAGCCACGCCGGGCCCGGACCAGATGCGCGTGTCGGACGCCGATCGGGAGCAGGTCGCGCAGGTGCTGCACCAGGCGCTGTCCGAAGGCCGCATCACGATCAACGAACTGGAAGAGCGGCTTTCCAGCGTATACTCCGCGAAAACGTTCGCCGATCTGAAACCGGTGACCGCGGACCTGCCCGGCAGCGCCGCGGTCGCCACCACCGCTTCGGCCTCGCTGCAGCCCGCCCCGTCGCGCGCGCTCGGGCTGCCGGACAACCGCGTCGGCGGGCATCCGGGTTCCGCCGTGTCGATCGGCGTGATGTCCGGGGCCGTGCGCAAGGGCAGCTGGGTCCTGCCGCAGCAGCACACGACTTTCGCGTTCTGGGGCGGCGCCGAGATCGACCTGCGCAGCGCCCGGTTCGCGGAGAAATCCTGCACGATCACCGCCGTCGCGATCATGGGCGGGATCGAGATCACGGTGCCCGACGACATCAACGTGAACGTCACCGGCATCGGCTTCATGGGCGCGTTCATGCTGGAGGACAAGTCCGGCGCGCCGCCCGCTCCGCCGACCGCCCCGACCGTGACGATCAACGGCCTCGGCTTCTGGGGCGGCGTAGTGGTCTACCGCAAGCCGGCCAAGGACGTGAACGCGCCGCAGATCGAGTCCTGAACCCGACTGCACACGGCACCGACAAAAACCGCCGCCCCCGGCCCGCGGCTGTGGACAACTGCGAGCCCGTGACCAGCTGTCCACAGATTCCGGTGAGCGCTCCGGCGCCTGCTGTCGCGCACCTACACTCAGCGGTATGACAGCTACCACCAGCCCGGCAGCGGCGCCGGAAACCCCGTCGCCGCTGACGGACGTCACTCGCGACGAAGCGAGCCTGCGGCGGTTCCTGCACGGGCTGCCCGGTGTCGACCAGGTCGGCGTCGAGCAGCGCGCGGCGGGGCTCGCGACCCGGAGCATCAAGAAGGAAGCCAAGCGGTGGGCGATCGACACCGCGGTGTCGATGGTCGACCTGACCACGCTCGAGGGAGCCGACACGCGCGGCAAGGTCCGCGGCCTCGCCGCCAAGGCGATGCGGCCGGACCCCGAGCGGCAGGACTGCCCGCGCGTCGCGGCCGTGTGCGTGTACCCGGACCTGGTGGAGACGGCCGTCGAAGCGCTCGCGGGCAGCGGGGTGCGGGTGGCGAGCGTCGCGACCGGCTTCCCGGCGGGCCGCACGAGCCGCGAGGTCAAGCTGGCCGACACCCGGATGGCAGTCGAGGCGGGCGCGGACGAGGTCGACATGGTGATCGACCGCGGCGCCTTCCTCGAAGGCCGCTACCTGGAGGTGTTCAACGAGATCCGCGCCGTGAAAGAGGCCTGCGGCTCGGCGCACCTCAAGGTGATCCTCGAGACGGGCGAGCTGGCGACGTACGACAACGTGCGCCGCGCGTCCTGGCTCGCGCTGCTGGCGGGCGGCGACTTCATCAAGACGTCCACCGGCAAGGTGTCGCCCGCCGCGACGCTGCCGGTCACGCACGTGATGCTGCAGGCGGTGCACGACTGGCACGAGCGCACCGGCGAACTGCGCGGCGTCAAGCCCGCGGGCGGGATCCGGACGACGAAGGACGCGATCAAGTACCTCGTCGCCGTGCACGAGGTCGCGGGCGAGCAGTGGCTCACGCCGGAGCTGTTCCGGTTCGGCGCGTCGAGCCTGCTCAACGACCTGCTGCTGCAGCGGCGCACCCAGGTGGACGGCCACTACAGCGGCCCTGACTACGTGACGGTGGACTGACATGGGCATCTTCGAATACGCGCCCGCGCCCGAATCGCGCGCTCTGGCCAATCTGAAAGAGCATTACAAGCCGTTCATCAACGGCGAATTCGTCGATGGCTCCGGCGAGCCGCTCAAGACGATCAACCCAGCCACTGAGGAGATCCTCGCCGAGGTCGGCACCGCGTCAGCGTCCGATGTGGACATCGCGGTGAAGGCCGCGCGCAAGGCGTACACGTCGGTCTGGTCGAAAATGCCGGGCACGGAACGGGCGAAGTACCTGTTCCGCATCGCCCGGCTGATCCAGGAACGCTCGCGCGAGCTGGCAGTGCTGGAAACGCTGGACAACGGGAAGCCGATCAAGGAATCGCGCGATTCCGACGTGCCCACCGCGGCCGCGCATTTCTTCTACCACGCGGGCTGGGCGGACAAGCTCGGCTACGCGGGTTACGGCCCGGACCCGAAGCCGCTCGGCGTCGCGGGCCAGGTGATCCCGTGGAACTTCCCGCTGCTGATGCTGGCGTGGAAGATCGCGCCGGCGCTGGCCACCGGCAACACCGTGGTGCTGAAGCCCGCCGAGACCACGCCGCTGACCGCGCTGGTGTTCGCCGAGATCTGCCAGCAGGCGGAGCTGCCGCCGGGCGTGGTGAACATCCTGCCCGGCGCGGGCGACATCGGAGCGTCCATTGTGGAGCATCCGGACGTCGACAAGATCGCGTTCACCGGCTCCACCGAGGTCGGCAAGCTGATCCAGCGCACCGTCGCGGGCACCCGCAAGAAGCTGACCCTGGAACTCGGCGGCAAGGCGGCGAACGTGGTGTTCGACGACGCACCGCTGGACCAGGCGGTGGAGGGGATCGTCAACGGGATCTTCTTCAACCAGGGCCACGTCTGCTGCGCGGGTTCGCGACTGCTGGTGCAGGAGTCGGTAGCCGAAGAGGTGCTGGAGAAACTCCGCTACCGGGTGTCGACGCTGCGCCTCGGCGACCCGCTGGACAAGAACACCGACCTCGGCGCCATCAACTCGGCCGAGCAGCTGGCGAAGATCCGCGGCCTGGTCGAATCCGGCGACGCGGAAGGCGCGCAACGCTGGACCAGCCCGTGCCCGGTGCCCGACCGCGGCTTCTTCTTCGCGCCGACGGTGTTCTCGGAAGTCCACCAGTCGATGCGGATCGCGCGGGAGGAGATCTTCGGCCCCGTGCTGTCGGTTCTCACCTTCCGTACGCCGGAAGAGGCTGTGGCGAAGGCGAACAACACGCCGTACGGGCTGTCCGCGGGGATCTGGACCGAGAAGGGTTCGCGCATTCTGTGGATGGCGAACCAGCTCCGGGCAGGCGTTGTCTGGGCCAATACGTTCAACCGCTTCGACCCCGCCGCCCCGTTCGGCGGTTACCAGGAGTCCGGTTTCGGCCGCGAAGGCGGACGCACCGGTTTGGAGGCCTACCTCAATGTCTGACCGAATTTCGGTGGCGAAGACCTACAAACTCTATATCGGCGGAAAATTCCCGCGCTCGGAATCCGGCCGGGTCTACCCCGTCACCGATTCCAAGGGCGCCTTCCTGGCCAACGCGGCTCACGCTTCCCGCAAAGACCTGCGCGACGCGGTGTCCGCCGCCCGCAAGGCGTTCCCAGGTTGGTCGTCGGCAACTGCTTACAACCGCGGCCAAGTTCTCTACCGCGTCGCCGAGGTCATGGAAGGCCGCCGCGCCCAGTTCGCCGCCGAGGTAGCCGCCTGCGAAGGCGTCGCCGCGAAGAAGGCCGAGTCCATTGTGGACGCCGCCATCGACCGCTGGGTGTGGTACGCGGGCTGGACCGACAAGATCGCGTCCGTGCTGGGCGCCGCCAACCCGGTAGCCGGCCCGTACTTCTCCTTCACCACCCCCGAGCCCACCGGGGTTGTCGGAGTACTGGCCCCGCAGGAGTCCTCCCTGCTCGGCCTGGTGACGGTCCTGGCCCCAGTCCTGGCCACCGGCTCGACCGCGGTCCTGGTCTCCAGCGCAGACCGCCCGCTTCCCGCCATCACCCTGTCCGAGGTCCTGGCCACCTCCGACGTCCCCGGCGGCACCGCCAACATCCTCACCGGCCGAGCCGCCGAACTGGGCCCGTGGCTGGCCTCCCACGGAGACGTCAACGCCCTAGACCCGACCGGTGCCACCCCCGCCGACCGAGTCACCCTGGCCCAAGAAGCCGCCGGGACGGTGAAGCGAGTCCTGTCCGTCCCCGACACCGAACCGGACTGGACTGCGGAGCCAGACCTGTCCCGCATCCGGCGGTACCTGGAGGCAAAAACCGTCTGGCACCCCATGGGTGTCTGACATTCGAGTTCACCCAGACCGCCGTTCCGGTTAACCCGGAACGGCGGTTTTGTCTGCGGCAACTCAAAAAATTGCGCGCCGGGCAGGCTTTCCTTAGGTTGGGCGGCCAACCAAGAAGGAGTAGTGTGAGCCGTCCTGCATCGAGAAAGCCGCATCGCCGCTTTTCCGGACAGAGATTTCCGCAGCTGCATTCCCTCCGAACAGTCGCATTCGCCCAATTGCGCGAATCCCTTGCCGATTTTCTGCAAATGCGCCGCACCCCCACGACTTACCGTGCTCCGTCGGTTACGGTGAATACCGCCGCGAGGCGCCGAACCGACCGATGCGCGAAATGTCCGCCGTGTCTTGGGGAGGGCGAGGACATGGACCAGCCTGCCGCGAACGCAGGTAAAACCTGGTTGCCGGACTTCACCATCACCGACGGCACCGGAACACCGCCCGGCCCCGGCTTCACCATGAGCCGCGACGATGCCCGCAGCATGCTCAACCTGGCCAAGCAGGCCCGCAAACAGTTCGGCGACATGCGCGCAGCTGCCCTGTCCCTGCTTCGGCTCGTTGCTCCTGCAGACGATGTTGCGAGCAATGCGTACCAGGTGAAACTACTCGGCAACGAGCCCGCGACCGGGGCATTCGGAGCCGGCCTTGCGAACGTGCAACGCCTTCATGCTTACGCCAACGAACTGGTACTAAAGCTGGAAACAGCGCTCGGGATTACTGCGGATTCCGAAGAATCAGCTACCGAATCCGTGAAAAACGCCGCCTCGGGCAAGAACGTAACGGGGTTCGCCGGATGACCCCCCGCCATGTCCTAACCCTGATCGCCGCGATCGGATTCACCGTCCTCGCGACAGCTTGTTCCAGAGGCCCGGAATCGGCTCCCCCCAGCGCAGCTCGTCCGGCGTCACCAGCCTCCAGCACATTGCCTCACAGCGGAGCACCCAAAGTCGAACACCCGTTGCCCGCGTCGGTCCTGTCCGGAGACCCCTGCCAGACCGCCCTGACCGAAGCACAAGTGGGGCGCATCATCACCACCACACCTCCCGGAAAACCGCGCACTGCCGCGAGACTCGGCCCGACGTGCGATTGGCACAATGCCGACTCCGGAGCTGCGGTGCGAGTGGGCTATGTCACTGAGGACCATCAGGGGCTCAGCGCTGTCTACCAGAACAGTCAACCGAAAGTGAAGGTTTGGAGACCGCTCCCTCCGCTTCAAGGACTTCCAGCCGTCGCCTTCTCCGACTTCGAGGGCATCGGGCTCAACAGTACGTGTCAGGTCAGCTTCGGAACTTCAGACGACTTGTCCGTTGATGTGACGATCACACTCGGCGAAAGCAAAACCGGAAAGGTCGATCCCTGCGGGGTTGCCGCGCAAGCCGCCGAAATCGTTGCCACGAATCTCCGCCAACGGGCAGGCTCGTGATGGGTTTCATCGAGATGATCGAAGAAGCCGGTCACTGGATCGGCGACCGCGTCGACGACCTCGGCAAGTTCGCCTCAACGCTCTGGCACGGGGGCCATGGCCCAGAAGCCCTGCCCGCATCCGAACTGGTCCAGAAGATCCTGGCAGGCCCGGGCACGGCCAGCTGGCACGGCGGGGCTGAACAGGCGAACACCCTCTCCAACCAGCACAACGAGGCCAGCGATTTACTCTCCCGGGTGAACGCCGGACTGGAGTCCGCCTGGACCGGCGCGGGTGCGGACGCGGCGAAGTCACGGATCCGCAGATTCGCCGAGACAACGGCCGTGTCCGCGGCTATCTACGGCACCAACGGCTCTAATTTGACCGACATCGCGCACGGGTTCGATGCGCTGAAATCCTCCTTGGAGCAGATGCCGCCTGCCCCGCCTCATCTGAACTTCTTCGACCGGATCTCCCCTTGGGAGACCGACGCAGAGAAGGAGATCAGCTACTACAACGCGCTGGCGCAGCACAATGTTGACCGTTACCAAGCATATCTCCAGCATTCCGGTGCTAACGGTGAGAAGCTGCAAACCGACTACGGTCAGCTCGACAGCTTCGGCGGACAGGACATCGTAAATGGCCCAAGCCCTGGCCAGGCTCCTCCTGAGAAGCGCCCGGGTACTGGCCCGCAGCACAGAAGAACCGGGCTCCCTCCCGACGAACCGCCCTCGCCGTCCGCCACGCCTTCACCAGCACACAGTTCTGACAGGGTGTCCGGACCTCACGTAACGCACGGGCCCGACCGTACGGCCTGGCCAAGTGCGATATCTCCGCCAGGAGACAGTGATAGCCCGACAGCGGCTTCCGGGTGGTCGCCGCCGCCATCGAACTCAACGATGCCCAGGAGCTGGGCCCCGTCCCCTGCAGCGACCGACGTCGGCGAATCCGGCAGCGGCAGAACCCCATGGTCACCGATTCCGATGAAAGGTGGACACGGAACCGCGGGCAACGTCGGTAGGAGCACAGGGGAAAGCAACCGCACGGGCGAACCTCGCAGCCCCACCGGCAGCCCGGCCCGGCCAGGGACCGGCAGAGGAACCGGTGCAGAAGGCCGCGCAGCGGCCAACACAACCTGCGGTGCAAGCGCCGCACCAGGCAAGACCGGAACCCGAGGCACCCCAGGCATTACCGGGACAACCCCGGCCCGCGGCAAAGACAAAGACCAAGACTCCCAAGAACACCACCGCAAATACGGCCTGGATACCGACGCCGCCTTCTCCATCACCGACGACGACGGCGAACGCACCGTGGACCCCCGCACCGGCTTGCCTCCTACGCCACCGACCATCGGCGGCTAAGGGAGCGCCAAGCGATGCCGATCCTCGAGAGACCGGTCCGGATGCCGCGGTTGGCGTTTCTCGCCTTGTGGGGCCACGAGAAACTCGGCGAACCGCCGGTGGTCGTCGAGCACGCGCCGATGTTCATGACCGACGAGTTCTCCGAGAAGCTCCGGGTCCAGTCGTACGGGCTGCTGGCGAGGTTCGGGCTCGCGGCGAGCGGCGCACCCAGTCCGCGGCTGCGCGACACGCTCGAACTCCTCGCCGAAGCTCGGCGCGAGGTGTATTCCTGGAGCGATTTCGGCAACCGGCGCGGGGACAGCGGGGCGATTCTCGTTGCGGCAGCGGGACGAGAGGCTGTTCGGCTCGTGACGGACAACCGGTCCGTGCAGCTCGAGCCCGTTTCGCCGCGCGACATCGGCGGCAGCCTGGTCGATCTGCTGCCCTGCTGTGCTCCGGCGAAGCTCCGGCCGCTCAAGGTGCCCAAGGACTACTACGACAGCGCCTCCGCCGATCCCCTCGCCGAATCGTCGGCCAGCGCGGACGAATTGCGGCACCTGATGCGGGCCCGGCGCGACGCGGTGCATCTGATGCATGTCGCGGTCCGCGGGCCCGACGGCAGCCGGACGCACAGCACTCCGCTGTCCGCGATCGACCTCACCGGACGCGGGCGCGTGCTGAGCTTCGTGAGCCCCGACGGCGACGGCGGGCTGCAGATCAACGTCTACTCCGGCACCCGCTCCCATCTCGTCGACGCGCTGGCGCTGACGCTCGCCGAACTCGGCTGAGCGAAGGACCACGAGGCGGCAACATTTCGCGCCACCCCTCTATGCTTTCGCGAAATTCTCTGCCAACATGTGCCATTGGGGAAATTTCGACACCCCGTGTCCGGTACAGGCGCTGTCAGCACGTCAGGAGGACTCCGCATGACCCTGCATCCCGCTCAGCCCGAAGAAGCACTCGCCCTCGAGTTCCTCGGAACCACCAGCGCGGGCGGCAACTGCCCCAACGCTTATCGCACCAACCGCGGCACCTACGTCGTCCAGGGCTACCGGGTCACCGACGCCCACGCGTTGCGGCAACTGCGCGAACGCGGCATGCCGGACACCGAGACGGCCGTCGAAATCCCCGTCGGCCTGCTCAGGTTCTTCCCGCAGGAAGCCTGAGCACGACGACCGGCGCAGGCAAGGCAAGGGCATCTCGGCGATTCAGACGCACTAGCCGCCCAGGATTTCTCGAAACTCGACCCCAGGTGTGGGAAGATGCCATTGGGTTCGAGGAATTCCGCATGCGATAGCGAGGGCGAGTGCCTACCAGTTTCGAGAAACGCCGGGCAGAGCTTGGCGACCGCCTGCGCCGGCTCCGGGTCGACGCGGGCTACGAGACCGGGAAGGATTTCGCCAAGGCCATCGGCTGGAACGCGCCCAAGGTCAGCAAAATCGAGAACGGCAGGCAGACCGTCGGCGACGACGACCTCGACGCCTGGATCGCCGCCGTCGGCGGACCGCCGGAGCTGGCCGAGCAGCTGCGGGAGCAACTCGTCGGCGTCCGCGACGCGCACGCCAGCTGGAAAGACAAAGTCCGCGACGGACACCGGGCCAGACAAGAGGAATCCATTGCCAGAGAGGCCCGCGCGCTACGAATTCGCGCGGTCGATCTGCGAATCGTCTCCGGATTGCTGCAAACCCCGGAGTACGCGCGACACACCTTGCTCGCCCACGCCCGGGTCCACGGCGGCGGACAGGACATCACCGAGGCGGTCCGGGCGCGGATGCAGCGCCAGCAGATCCTCTACGAACCCGGCCGGACCATCGAACTGCTCACCTCCGAGGCCGCGCTGCGCTACCCGAACGCGCCGCACGAGGTGATGATCGCGCAGGTGCACAAGCTGCTCGCGCTGCTCGGCACCCCGAACATCCGCTTCGGCATCATCCCCGCGGACGTCGTCCTGCCCTACCCGGTCACCGCGGACTTCTGGGTCGTCGACGACGTCGCGATGGTCGAAACCCCGGAGGGCGAGCACATCGCGAGCGACTCCGACCCGTACCACGAGGTCGCGGATCTACTGTGGACAGTCGCGGCCGAGGGCGACGCCGCCCGGGCGGTGCTGCTGCGGGTCCTCGATTCCCTCACCCGCGCAGCACCGCCGAGCTAGCCCGGGAAATCCTTACGCGGCAGGCGCTTCACCGGCGGTCAGCGCACCGACGTCGATGGTGTGGCTGTCCGCGTTGGCGTCCACCGCGCCGAAGGTCCAGTCCACCGTCACGTTCGGGTCGATCGGGTCCCCGTGCGGGTTGGAGTCGGCCGGAGCGGTCACGGTCACCGCGTTCGGCGTCTGCTGCTCGTCGTCAGAACCGATAGCGGTCCAGTGCAGCGGCACGTACGCCGACGAACCGTTCGCGATCAGCACCGGCGGCGCGTCGGCCGGCGCCTCGTTGTTGACCAGGACGTCGTGCGCGCCGACCAGGTTGACGTCGGCCCGGCCGGACAGGACGCACCGCTCGCCCTCGTTCGCGGTGAACTGCAGCGCCGCCTGGCGCTGGCCCGCGCCGGCCCCGCCGTAGACGAGCTTGGTGCTGAACTGGTTCGCGGTGCACGGAAGCGCCGACGAGTCCGTGCTCGCGGTCGTGGCGGCGGCCGTCCCGGCGAAGGCCGCGGCAGCGCCCCCGGCGACAGCGACGGCGATGGCAATTCGGCGGATGTTCTTCATGATCTCGTCCCCTCTCGCGTTTTCCGGCGGCTCCGCACCGGCTTTCACGAGATAAGACGTCCCCGGCCGCGTCCCGATGGCCCGTTGTGCGATCACCCCTATCGAGGCAACCCGAGACGGCCCGACACGTCCGAAGAAAGGGTCAGATCAAGTCGTCCTTGCCGAGCGGCCGCCCCGGCAGCGGAGTGACCGGGCCGGCGCGCAGGCCGTCGATCATGATGGCGATGCTGCGGGCAGTCGCTAGTTCCGGCGTCTTCAGCCGGTGCGCGGGCAGTTGCCGCACGATGCGCGCGAACAGCACCGCGACGTCGCCCGCGCCCACGTCCTTGCGCAGCGCCCCCTCGGCCTGCGCCCGGACCACCAGGTCGTCGACCTCGAGCAGCACCGCTTCGCGCAGGTGCGCCACCTCGGGATCGTCTTTGAGAATTTCGTGCGCCCGCTGCGAAAGCATCGCCAATTGCATCGACAGCTGCAGTTCCGCGCCGTGGTACAGCAACTGCACCAACGCTTCCCACGCGGACGGCGCCTCCACCGACAGCCGCTTGGCGTTGTCCAGCACGCCCGCGAAATTGTCCACCGCCACCGCGCGGATCAGCGCGTCGCGGTCCGGAAAGCGCCGGTAAAGAGTGCCCACGCCGACGCCGGCCGCGCGCGCTATCTCCTCCATCGGGACCTCGGGACCATGACTGGCGAAGATGACGCGAGCCGCGGCGATGATCTGGTCGCGGTTGCGTTGCGCGTCCGCCCGCAGCGGCGTCTCGGGGTCTGCACTCATAACCCGGCCTTCCCTCTTCCGGTTGGCGCGCATTCTCGCATGCCCGGCCAACTGCGCAAACGTGCCGGCAAGCCGGGCCGGACAGCAATTGTCACCCCGTTGCTAGTGGACGACGATCCTCCACTTCGGTACCTTGGGCCGTGAACCGGAATGTAATCCTCCACATTCATTCCGTAACGGGGCAAACCCACCACAGGGGGTTCTGATGACCGAAGTCGCCCAGTCCAGCCGCATCCAGCCGGAACAGGCCGCTTTCCCGATGAAACGGACGTGCCCGTTCGCGCCGCCGCCGGGCTACGACCGGTTCCGCGACGCTCGCGCGCACTACGTCGAACTCGAACACAGTGGCCAGCGCACCTGGGTGCTGAACCGGCACGAGGACCTGCGGGCGATGCTGAACGACCCGCGCTTCAGCTCGGACCGCTTCAACCCCGGCTTCCCGATCCTGTTCAAGAACGGCCAGCAGCGCCGCCCGAAGCTGCCCCCGTCGCTGATCGCGATGGACGCGCCGGTGCACGGCCCGGCCCGGCGGGGCGTCGTCGGCGAGTTCACCGTCAAGCGGATGAAGGCGCTGCAGCCGCGCATCCAGGAGATCGTGGACCAGCACATTGACGCGATGTTGGCCGGCGACAAGCCCGCCGACCTCGTGTCCGCCCTCTCGCTTCCGGTGCCGTCATTGGTGATCTGCGAGCAGCTCGGAGTCCCGTACTCCGACCACGACTTCTTCCAGAAGCACAGCTCGCGCATCCTCAACCGCGAATCGACCCTCGACGAGCGCACCGAATCAGTCGACGAAATGCAGAATTACCTGTCCGAACTGGTGTCCGCGAAGGAAACCGCACCGGCGGACGATCTGCTCAGCCGGCAGATCGCGAAGAAGCGCGAAGAGAACGACTACGACCACGACGCCCTCGTGTCGCTGGCGTTCCTGCTGCTCATCGCCGGGCACGAGACCACCGCGAACATGATTTCGCTCGGCACCGTCGCGTTGCTCGAGAACCCGGACGCGCTCGCCGCGATCAAGGAGGATCCGGGCAAAACCCTCGACGCCGTCGAGGAATTGCTGCGCTACTTCACCATCGCGGAATTCGCCACCACTCGCGTCGCTCTTGAGGACGTCGACATCGCGGGCGTTACCATCAAGGCTGGAGAAGGCGTGCTCGGCCTGAGCTACGCGGCGAACTTCGACCCCGACGTCTTCCCCGAGCCCGAGCGGCTCGACATCACCCGCGGCGGCAGGCACCACGTCGCGTTCGGCTTCGGCGCGCACCAGTGCCTCGGCCAGAACCTCGCGCGGATGGAACTGCAGATCGTGTTCGACACGCTTTTCCGCCGCATCCCGACGCTGCGTCTCGCCGCGCCGGTCGACCAGTTGCCGTTCAAACACGACTCCGGCGTCTTCGGGCTCTACTGCCTCCCGGTGACCTGGTGAAGGGGAAACGATGACTGCCACTGAAGAACTCCGCATGCCGGTCGCCCGCACCTGCCCGTTCTCTCAGCCGGAGCAGTACGTCCGGATGCGCGAGGACAGCGCGCTGCACCGCGTGCAGATCCCGGGCGGCAAGCAGGCCTGGGTCGCCGCGCGGCACGAAGAAGCCCGGCAGATCCTCGGCGACCGCCGGTTCTCCTCCGACCGGTTCCTGCCCAATTTCCCGTTCCTCGCCGAGGGCGGAGCCGCGATTCTCACCAACGCCAAGCAAAAGGCCATGATCGGGATGGACGCGCCCGAGCACGGCGAGGCCCGCCGGGAGGTGCTCGGCGAGTTCACCGTCAAGCGGGTCGAAGCGATGCGGCCGCGGATCCAGGAGATCGTCGACGGCCTGATCGACGACCTGCTCGCCGGGCCGAAACCGGCGGACCTGGTGGAAAAGCTGTCGCTGCCGGTGCCGTCGCTGGTGATCTGCGAACTGCTCGGCGTCCCGTACGGCGATCACGACTACTTCCAAGAGCGCACCATGGCGCTCATCCGCCGCAGCACCAGCGTCGAGGATCGCAAGAAGGCGTCCGAGGAACTGCGCGCGTATCTCGGCGGCCTGGTCGCGGCGAAGGAGAAGGACCCGACCGACGATCTCCTCGGCAGGCAGATCGTCAAGCGCCGCGAGGAAGGCACTTACGACCACGACGCGATGATCGGGCTGGCCTTCCTGCTGCTGGTCGCCGGGCACGAGACCACCGCGAACATGATCTCGCTCGGCACCATCGGGCTGCTGGAGAACCCCGGACAGCGCGCGACGATCGAGGCCGACCCCGGCAAGACGCTCCTCGCGGTCGAGGAACTCCTTCGCTACTTCACGATTGTCGAAGGCGCGACCGCGCGGGTCGCGACCGAGGACGTGGAGATCGGCGGCGTCACGATCAAGGCCGGCGAGGGCGTGCTCGTGCTGGGCTACGCCGCGAACTGGGACCCGGAGGTGTTCGAGAGCCCGGAAAAGCTCGACCTCGAACGCGGCGCGCGCCACCACGTCGCGTTCGGGTTCGGGCCGCACCAGTGCCTCGGGCAGAACCTGGCGCGGATGGAGCTGCAGATCGTGTTCGACACGCTGTTCCGCCGCATCCCGACGCTCACGTGCACGCTCCCGGCCGACCAGCTGCCGGTGAAGAAGGACGCCACGATCTTCGGCCTGTACCAGTTGCCGGTGACCTGGTAGAGATCAGAGTGCTCCCACCACAAGCCAGGAAGAGGCCATCATGAAGATCATCGCGGACACCGGCAAGTGCGTCGGCGCCGGCCAGTGCGTGCTCACCGAGCCCGCGCTGTTCGACCAGAGCGAGGACGACGGCACGGTCATCGTCCTCAACGACACTCCGGACGGCGAACTGATCGAGAAGGCGCGCGAGGCCGTGAACATCTGCCCGAGCCAGGCGCTTTCGCTGGAGGAGTGACCAGAGGTCAAGAAGACAAGCGGACGGCGGTCACCACGGCGGTCGAGTAATTCGTCGTCAGGTGACCGCCGCGCGCGTCAATCGCGGCTCCGACCTCGGCCAGCACCTGGTCGCGCTGCTCCGGCGTCGCCACGGTCACACCGCCCTGGGTCGCGAGCAAGTCCAGCCACTCGTCGCGGCTGTAGTTCTGCGTCCAGTCGTAGCGCCAGTTCTCCGTTTCCGCGAACGCGCCGGTCTCGGCCAAACCGGCGGCGGCTTTGTCGAGCATCGGCTGATAGGCGTCCGGGCTGGGGCTTTTCAGGTAGTTGCCGCTGAACGGCGAATCCGGCATCGCCCGGCGCAACGCGTCCGCCAGTGCGTGCGAAATTTCTTCCGGCGGCATGAAGACGTGCCAGAACGCGGCGAACCGGCCGCCCGGGCGGAGCACCTGCGCGGCCTTCGCGGCTCCCGCGACGGGGTCGACCCAGTGCCACGCCTGTCCGGACACGAGGGCGTCGAACGTCCTTCCCGCCGGGGCCCATTCCTCGAATTTCGCGACCTCGACCGGGAAACCGCGCCGGGCGAACTCCGCCATCCGCTCGTCCGGTTCCACGCCGAGAACCACGGTGCCGTGGGCGCGAAATTGCCGCCCCTCGATGCCGGTTCCGCAGCCGACGTTGAGAATTTCCTTCCCCGGGCTCGCCGCGAGGACGGCGGTCACCAGTTCGTCCGGGTAACGCGGGCGCGCCCGGTCGTAGCGCTCGGGATCGACGCCGAACGACTCCGCCATGGTCCGGTGCTGATGCGGTTCGGGACGGGGTAAAGTGGGCATGTGCCCACCATAGTGGGCAAGCGCCCACTATGGCTAGGAAGGACCCTCAAGTTGCCCACCGGGATCCATCTCCGCGACGTCCGCGCCCAGCTTTTCGACGCCGCGGAACGGGTTTTGCTGCGCGCGGGCCCGAGCGGTCTCACCAGTCGCGCCGTCACCACCGAGGCGGATTGCGCGAAGGGCGTGCTGCACCGGCATTTCGAGGATTTCGACGCTTTCCTCGCCGCGCTGGTGCTCGACCGGATCCAGCGTCTTGAAGCCCGCGCGGACGACCTGCGGGCCGGAACCGGCGATCTGGTCGAGACAGTGGCCGAAGTGCTCACGGAGGTCTTCTCGTCGGTCGCGGTGTCGATCGTCGCCCTGATCACCTTCCGCGACGAACTGCGGCACCGGCTCCGGGCCGCGCGGCCGGGCCCGGGAATTCCGCTGGCCACCGACGCGGCGAACGTGCTCGCGGATTACCTTGCCGCGGAAAGAAATCTCGGCCGTCTCGTTCCGGACGCCGACGTCCAGACGCTGGCTCCGACGCTCATCGGGGCGGGCCATCTGCTCTTCGCCGATCGCACCGGGGAGCCGCCGAGCGAGGAGGCGGTGCGGCAGATGGCGGCCACCGTCCTCGCTGGGGTGCTCGTGAGTGTTGATCCCGGTTAGAACCGGGATCAACACTCACGACCCCCAGTTCACCCAATGCCGGTGGCCACCGCGGCCACCGACAGGGCCAACGCACCCAACGCGCCCACCACCCCGTAGCGCGTCAACGTGCGTCGGTCATCGCGGTGCCGCAGGTACAACGCGACAGTCCCGGCGAAAGCGAGACCACCAGCGATGAACCACGGCCCCCACAGATAGAGGTACCAGCCGACCAGGTCAGACAAAGCCGGATCGACGGCTACAGCGCCAGTCTTGACCAGCACGCCCTGTACGACGAACAGCCCGCCGTGCCAGGCCAGCAGAATCGCCGCACCGGCACCGCAGAACACCATCGTCCGGCTGAGCCACCGGCCGCGCGGCTGCGTCAGGCTGATGCCGATCACGGCACCGAAAACCTTCAGCAGACCGGTGATCACCAGGACGGCCACAAACCACGGCACCCGGTCCTGCGCGAGTTTGACGAGCGACGGCGACACCGTCGAGGTTGCGCCGAAGGTGTTGCCCGTCGCCCAGACGAAGCTGGGGACGGCGAACGCCACTCCCCAGACCGCGGCGGCGTAACCCGGCCAGTTGCTCAACTCGGCTTGCTTCGGCGACATACGTGAAGCGTCGCCTGGAGCGGGGCGGAGGGGATCGGGCGCGGGAGGGAAGTGTCTCCCCCGTGAGAGTGGGGTCGTGAGTGTTCATGCCGGTTGATTCAGATCGGGCCGCGTACAACGTGCTGGGGGTGGCGCAGCGGGCGTTGACCGGGTTCAAGGCTGAAGTGCCCACGGATGATCGGG
>NZ_JBSFNS010000148.1:0-16120 GCF_053587275.1 Amycolatopsis sp. NPDC003676 | reverse complement strand
TCGGGACAGTTCTTCTCCGGTCAGGGTGGTGCCGTCTGGGCCTTCCAATGCGAAGGTGAAGGTGGCGTCCAGGGCGAAAGTGACGTCGTAGCCTACGCTGCCTTCCTTCGCGTCGGCGGAGGCGAAGACTTCGATGCCGTACTTGGCGTCCAGCTTGAAGGCTTCCTCCTCGTGCATGCCCTCGGTGTCGCGGATGGTCTTGAGGATCGCGCGTATCGCCAGGGGGCCGTTGTCGTTGATCAGGTCAGCGAGTTCCAGCGCGCGAGCCAGCGCTTGACCGTCGGGGACGACGTGGCCTACCAGGCCGATGTCGCGTGCCTCCGCGGCGGTGATGTGCCGGCCGGTGAGGAGGAGGTCGGCGGCGACGGTGTACGGGATTTGCCTGGGCAGCCGCACGGCCGAGCCGCCCATCGGGAACAGGCCCCAGCGGGGTTCGGAGACGCCGAACTTCGCGCTTTCCGCCGCCACCCGAATGTCTGTTCCCTGCAGGATTTCCGTACCGCCCGCGATGGCTGGGCCTTCGACGGCGGCGATGAGCGGCTTCGTGAGACGGCGGCCCTTTAACAGGCCCTCGATGCGGCTCGGGTCGAAGGAGCCGTTCGAGAACGACTTGTCGGGGGCGTTGCGGGACATGGATTTCAGGTCCGCGCCCGCGCAGAACGCTCCACCGGCGCCAGTCAGGATGCAGCTGCGGACCTGGTCGTCCGAATCCACTCGGTCCCAGGCGTCGACCATGATCGAAAGCATCTCGCCGGTGAGGGCGTTGCGGGCTTCCGGGCGGTTCATCGTCACCACGAGCGTGTGGCCTTCGAGGCTGACGAGTGCGTGGGGTTCGGCCACCGGGGCCTCCTTAATAACGGGCCGGGGTCATTGCCCAGAACGATAACATGTTCTACTTTGGGTGCGTGGCACTCAACATCGCGGATCTACTCGAGCACGCCGTCGACGCCGTGCCGGAACGCGTCGCGGTCGTGTGCGGCGGACGCCAGGTCACCTTCGCGCAACTGGAGAAGCGCGCGAACCGGCTGGCGCACCACCTGGCCGCGCACGGCGTGGGACCCGGCTCCCACATCGGTGTCTATTCCCGGAACTCCATCGAGGCGCTGGAAGCCATGTTCGCCGCGTACAAGCTGCGCGCGATCGCGGTGAACGTGAACTACCGCTACGTCCACGGAGAACTCCGCTATCTGTTCACCAACGCCGACCTGGTGGCGCTGGTGCACGAGCGGCGCTACTCCGACCGGGTGGCGGCAGTGCTTCCGGAAACGCCGAAACTGAAACACGTTGTAGTCGTCGAGGACGGTTCGGACACCCCGTACGAGACGGGCGTCGAGTACGAGGCGGCGCTCGCGGGCGAGTCGGACGAACGCGACTTCGGCGAGCGCAGCGCCGACGACCTGTACATCCTCTACACCGGCGGCACCACCGGTTACCCCAAAGGGGTGCTGTGGCGGCACGAGGACATCTGGCGCGCGCTGGGCGGCGGCATCAACTTCGTCACCGGCGAGTACGTGCCCGACGAGTGGACGCTCAGCGAACAGGGCAAAGCCGGTTCGCTCGTGCGCCTGCCGGCCGCGCCGCTGATCCACGGTGCGGCGCAGTGGGCCGCGTTCGGCGCGCTGTTCACCGGCAGCCCGGTGGTGTTCGTCCCGCAGTTCGACGCGCACGACGTGTGGCGTGCGGTGCAGGAACACAAGGTGCAGGTGCTGACGATCGTCGGCGACGCGATGGCGCGGCCCCTCGTGGACGCCTACCGCTCCGGCGAGTACGACGCGTCGTCGCTCGTCGCGGTGTCGAGCCACGCGGCGCTGTTCTCGCATTCGGTGAAGCAGGAATTCCTCGAGATGCTGCCGAACGTCGTGATCACCGACGCGATCGGTTCGTCGGAGAGCGGATTCACCGGAATCGGCATGGTGGGCAAGGATTCCGACCATTCCGCGGGCCCGCGCGTGAACTTCGGCAAGGACGCCATCCTGCTGGACGACGACGGCAACGTGGTCGAACCGAAGCCGGGCGCCATCGGGCTGATCGGACGCCGCGGCCACGTCCCGATCGGCTATTACGGCGACCCGGAGAAAACCCGCACCATTTTCACCGAAGTGGACGGCGTCCGTTACGTCGTGCCCGGCGACTACGCGCGCTACGAGGAAGACGGCACGGTCACGTTGCTGGGCCGCGGATCGCAGTGCGTCAACACCGGCGGCGAAAAGGTGTATCCGGAAGAAGTCGAGGGCGCGCTGAAATCGCACCCGGACGTTTTCGACGCACTGGTCATCGGCATCCCGGACGACCGGCTCGGCCAACGCGTCGCCGCCGTGGTCCAGCCGCGCCCCGGCGTCCAGCCGGATCTGGCCGCGCTGGAAGCGCACGTGCGGACCGAGGTCGCCGGATACAAGGTGCCGCGCACGGTGTGGCTGGCCGAGGAAATCGGCCGTTCGCCGAGCGGCAAGCCGGATTACCCGTGGGCCCAGCGGTACGCCGCCGAACACGAACCCGCCTAGGAGGGCGCATGCGCACATCGTTGTGCGACCGGTTCGGCATCGAGGTGCCGATCTTCGGATTCACCCCGTCGGAACACGTCGCGGCCGCGATCAGCCGCGCGGGCGGCATGGGCGTGCTGGGCTGCGTCCGGTTCAACGACGCCGCCGAACTCGACGCGGTGCTGTCCTGGATGGACGAGAACACCGACGGAAAGCCTTACGGCGTCGACATCGTGATGCCGGCGAAGATCCCTTCCGAAGGCACCCAGACCGACCTGAACGAGCTGATCCCGCCGGGCCACCGGGCGTTTGTCGATAAAGTGCTGAAGGACCTCGCGGTCCCGTCGCTGCCCGACGACACCGACGAACGAGCCGGTGTCCTCGGTTGGCTGCACTCGGTCGCCCGGTCCCATGTGGACGTCGCGCTGAACCACCGGATCAGCCTCATCGCCAACGCTTTGGGCTCGCCCCCGACTGACGTCATCACCCGCGCGCACGACGCAGGCGTCCCGGTGGCGGCGCTGGCG
This sequence comes from Amycolatopsis sp. NPDC003676, assembly GCF_053587275.1. Taxonomy (NCBI): domain Bacteria; kingdom Bacillati; phylum Actinomycetota; class Actinomycetes; order Pseudonocardiales; family Pseudonocardiaceae; genus Amycolatopsis; species Amycolatopsis sp. NPDC003676. The sequence continues at coordinate 13,113 of NZ_JBSFNS010000148.1, read as the reverse complement.
GGCAAGGGCTCGCACGCCGCTCGCCACGTTGACAACGGCGTGGATCTCGTTGTCGCGCAAGGACATGAGGCAGGCGGCCACACCGGCGAAATCGCGACCATGGTGCTGGTCCCGGAAATCGTCGACGCCGTCGGCGACCGCGCCCCGGTGCTGGCAGCCGGAGGCATCGGCTCCGGCCGCCAGGTCGCCGCCGCGCTGGCGTTGGGCGCTTCGGGCGCGTGGATGGGCTCATACTGGCTCGCGACGCAGGAATACCTCCAAACGATGCCCGAATCGGAGGCGATGCAGAACGCCTTGGTGGAAGCGACCTCCGCGGACACCGTCCGAACCCGGATCTACACCGGCAAACCGGCTCGCCTGTTGAAGACCCGCTGGACCGAGGCGTGGGCAGCGCCGGGCGCGCCGGAACCGCTGCCGATGCCGTTGCAGAACCTACTGGTTTCCCACGCCCACAACCGGATCCACGCCGCCGCGGACCCGTCGGTGGTGTCGATGCCGGTGGGCCAGATCGTCGGCAGGATGAACCGGGTCCGCCCGGTCGCCGAGGTGATGGCGGATCTGGTGCAGGAATTCGAGGAGACGGTTTCCCGGCTGGACAAGATCCGCTGAGATTCAGGCGAGTCGCTGCTTGATGAAGAGGGCGGCCCGGTCGAGGGCTTGCCCTGCTTCGTCGAGGGTGTCGGTGAAGGTGTGGAAGACGTGCGGGACGTCGGCGGTGATGTCGAGGATCACGTCGACGTCCGCGTCGCGCGCGCGTTCCGCCAGCCGGACCGAGTCGTCGAGCAGGATTTCGTTCCCGCCGACCTGCAGCAGGATCGGCGGGAAACCGGTCAGGTCGGCGTGGACCGCCGGGGCGAGGAGCGGCTGGGCGGGGTCCGCGCCGGCCAGGTACAGCTCGGCGGTGTGGGCCATGCCTTCCCTGGTGAAGAAGGGATCGACGGCTTCCTTCGTCTCCATCGATGCCCCGGTGCGGGTGTGGTCCAGCCCCGGCGAGAACGCGACGATCCCGGCGGGCATCGGCAGCCCCGCGTCGCGGGCGGCCAGAGTCGTGGTCACGGCGAGTCCGCCGCCCGCGGAGTCGCCCGCGAAGACGATCGAGGACGGGTCATTCTCCTCCAGAAGGCTCCGGTAAGCGGCGAGACAGTCCTCGATCCCGGCCGGGAACGGATGCTCGGGCGCGAGCCGGTAGTCCAGCGAGAGCGCGCGGATTCCAGTGCGCAGAACGAGATTCGCCGTCAGCGCCATCGCGGTGTGCGGGGATCCCAGCGAGAACGATCCGCCGTGGAAGTACAGGATCGTGCCCGGTCGCGGGTCTGCTGCCGGTTCGACAAGGATCGCTGGCCGCCCAGCGAGCGTGGCGCCGCTTTGCCGCGGCTCGGCGGGGACGGGAAACTCGCTCATCAACGCGGCGAACCCGGCCCGCATCTGCTCGACCGGCGCCGGGCCGGCCCCCTTCGGCGTCCGCCGCAGCTGCTCGTCGATCGCGCGGCGTTGTTCCCTGCTCATCTGTGCTCCTGAAGATTCTGCGGAAGTATATGCCGAGGCATGTAATGATAGACTATATGCCGTGGCAGGTACTTCGGCAAACGAGCAGCTCTTCGACCATCTGGTGCGCTGCGAGACCCGGATCTACAACGCGCTGGGCGAGCGGCTCAAGGCCGAGCACGGGATCGTCGCTTCGCAGTTCGAGTTCCTGCGATATCTGGGGCAGCATCCGCAGTCGCGGGTTGCCGACCTCGCGGTGAACTTCGCCGTCGGCATCGGGGCGACGAGCAAGGGCATCGACCGCCTCGAAGCGCGAGGCTGGGTGCGCCGGGTGCCGAATCCCGAGGACCGACGGTCGTCGCTGGTCGAGCTGACGCCGAGCGGCCGGGATCTGGCGGGGGCGGCGGAGGAGACTTTCCAGACGCAGCTCGAGGCGCTGATTGGCTCGGTGGTGACCTCGGATCGGGCCGAGTCGGTTATTTCGGTACTGGCTGAGCTGCGGGGGGCTTTGGAGGAGCGGAACGTCGGCCTTCCGGCGGGTTAGTGCTGGGCCTTCGGGGTTTCTGGCTCCCGCTCTTCGGCGCCGCAGGGGGCCAGCTTCCTGAGGCTAGGTACTCGGCCTCGCTCGGTCTGGCGGCGGCCGGGGCGGATTATGCGTTGCCCGGTGCTCGTCGTGCTTCGGTGCCACCGGGGAGCTGCATGGCGAGTTCGTAAGGTTTGATGCTCGGCTTCGCGCTGGTTCGGCGGTGGTCGGGGCGGCGGGATTATGCGTCGTTCGGTGCTTGCCGTGCTTCGCGACTGTCGGGGGCCGGAATGTCGGGCAACTGTGGGGTGCCTGGCCTCGCGGTTTCTGGCGAGAATCTTGAGTTGTTCGGCGCTCCGGCGGAGCGCGAGGAAAGTCCGACGGGCGGCCAGCAATCGCGGGCTTCGCCCCGGGTGAGGCGATCCGTGACTGGGGCGTGCGCCCGCCAGTCATAGGTGTTCGCGCGGCGGGATCCAGCTCGCCCGAATGCTTCTGCTGGCACGGAAGAACCGCACGAAGCCGGGCGCGGAACCCCGTCGGAGTCCCGCACCCGGTCCGGCTCAGTGTTCGATCTCAGCAAACAGGGGTCAGATCTTCCCCGCCGCCGCGGCGATATCAGACGCGAACGAGCTCACCTCGGTGTACACGCCGGGTGCGTGGGCCCTGGCGCAGCCGTCGCCCCAGCTGACGATGCCTACCTGGATCCATTCGCCCGCTCCGTCGCGGCGGAACATCGGGCCGCCGGAGTCGCCCTGGCACGTGTCGACTCCGCCGGTGTCCAGCTTGCCCGCGCACAATTCCGCGTCCGGCTTCAGGTCGGCATAGGAGCCGCCCTGGGACTGGCACGTCGAGTCGTCCACGAACGGGACCTCGGCCTTCAGCAGGTACCGCTGCTGCGCCCCGCCTTCCTGGGCCGCGCCCCAGCCGGCGATGGTGAACGTTCCGGAGTTGTTGTCGGCGTTCTTCGCGATCGGCAGCGTCGGAATCCCGCTCACCGGGCTCGCCAGCTTGATCAGCGCCCAGTCGCCGCCGGTGGAGTCGTACGTCGGGGAGCGGTAGACGTAGGTCGAGCGCACCTTTTTCGCGCTCGAACTCTGCAGATCGACCACGCCGAGCGTCGCGGTGATCGACGAGTCCGCTCCGGTGCGGTCGACGCAGTGCGCGGCGGTCAGCACGATCTGGTTCGTGTACAGGGCGCCGCCGCAGCCCATCGAAAGCCGGACCATCCACGGGAATTCCCCCTGGCTGGCGCGAGTTCCGCCGACGACCTGAGGCTCCGCGCCCGGCGACGGCGTCGTCGACGCCACGGCGGGCGTCGCGAACCCGGCGGCGGCCGCGAGCGCTGCCGCGCCTGCCAGGACTCGCGTGAGCATGCTGAAGTTTCTCTTGTCGGCCAAGGGGATTGTCCTTCCGGTGTCCACTGTGGAGCTTCCGCTCCCTGGGGCGGGGAGGTGTCGCGTGAGTGACGAATCGACTACACCAGAGCAGCGGTAAGTGGACAACCAACTTTCTTCGGATCTTTCGGATTCTTCACCGGATCCGGCAGATTTCACCGCCCAGCGCAGCGGTAAAAAGCAGCCTTGACCTGGGGATCGATGATTATCGGAGTAACCAGGCCGAAGCGGAGCGAGGGGGACTTTCGCGCACCGGACGTGACGGAAGCCGTGCCAGAGAACAAAAACTCAGCGCGCAACCCCGAGGCGACGCACGAAGTAAGCCACCACGCCCAGCCCCAGCACCAAACACCCGCTGAGCACCGAAGCGATCGGCAAGCTGAACGCCAGCACCGCGCACCCCGCCAACCCGGCAGCCGCGACCACCTTCGGCGCGGCCCCTTCGTCCCGGCGAAGCGTCAGAGCAGAAGCGTTCGCCACCGCGTAGTACGCGAGCACCGCGAAAGACGAAAACCCGATCGCACCACGCAAATCCGTCGTCGTCGCCAGCACGGCGACCACCACGCCGACCGTCAGCTCCGCCCGGTGCGGCACCGAGAACCGAGGATGCACTGCGGACAGAAACCGCGGCAGATGCCCGTCCCGCGCCATTGCGAGTGTCGTCCGCGAAACGCCCAGCACCAACGCCAGCAACGATCCCAACGCGGCCACCACCGCGCCCACGCGAACCACCGGCGACAGCCACGGCACGGCGGCAGCCAGCGGATCGGGATTCGCGCCGATTCCGTCCGGCCCCAATGTCACCAGCAGCACCACCGCCACCACGGCGTACACCGCGAGAGTCAGTCCTAACGCGAGCGGAATCGCCCGCGGAATCGTGCGGGCCGGGTCGCGGACTTCCTCGCCGAGAGTGGCCAGCCGGGCATAACCGGCGAACGCGAAGAACAGCAATCCCGCCGCTTCGAGCACTCCGCCGCCATGAAACGGAGTCCACGGGGAAACATGCGTGCCGGAAAAGCCGAAAACCGCGACCAGGGTAAGCACCACGAGAGTGATGCAAACGATCACCCGAGTAGCCAAAGCAGACCGGTGCACGCCGAGATAATTCACGCCGGTGACCAAGCCGATCACGCCTACCGCGAACAAACTCCGCCAAGGCTGCCCGAGCCCGGGAGCGGCGTAGGCGACAACGGTCAGCGTCATAGCCGCACAGCTAGCCGTTTTCCCGGCGACGAATCCCCAACCTGCTATGTACCCCCAAAATTCACCCAGCCGAGCGCGCCCGTACACATAAGTGCCACCGGATTCCGGATACAGCGCGGCAAGCCGGGCGGAAGAAGTCGCGTTGCAGTAGGCGACTAACGCGGCCACGGCGAGCGCGGGCAGCAATCCCGAACCCGCGGCGCGCGCGGCGGGCGCGAACGCGGCGAAAACGCCGGCGCCGATCATCGAACCAAGTCCGATGAAAACGGCGTCAGCGAGGCCTAACCGGCGGGCCAAAGGCATTGCGGGGGTCCTCCCGTGGCGTCAGTTCGCGAGACAGCGAACCACGCGCCGCGCGTCTGGCATAGGCTCGGGTCTCGTGCCCACGTCTTCGCCGCTGTCCCGCCTGTCCGCCGACGGACCGGTCCGCGACGGCATCCCGGATCACGGCCGCGTGCCGCGCTACTACGCCGTGAAGGTCGAACTGCTGGCCGTCATCGCCGAATTGGGCGAAGGCAGTGCATTGCCCACGGAACGCGAACTGTGCGAGCGGTTCGAAGTGTCCCGGGCGACGGTCCGGCAGGCGGTGGGCGAGCTGGTGCTCGAAGGCAGGCTGTCGCGACGGCAGGGGAGCGGCACGTACGTCGCCGCGCCGAAGCTGATCCAGCCGCTCGCGCTCGTCAGCTACACCGAAGGCCTGCGCCGCCAAGGCATCCGGCCCGGCCGCACGCTCATCACGCTCGAACGCCGCGCCGCGGGCACCGGATTGGCCGCCGACCTGCGGATCGAACCGGCCGCCGAAGTGATCCACCTGGAACGCGTCCTGCTCGCCGACGACGAGCGCGTCGGCCTCGAATCGACCTTCCTCCGCGCCGACAAGTTCCCCACGCTGCTCGAGGATTTCGACCCGGAGCAGTCGCTGTACGCGTTCCTGCGCGACGAACTGGGCGTGGTCTTCGACGGGGCGGAAGAACGCCTGGAGACCGTGCTCGCGACGCCCCGCGAAGCGCTGCTCATCGGCACGAACCCGGCATTGCCGATGCTGCTGATGCACCGCGTGTCGTGGGGTCCGGACGGCGAGCCGTTCGAGCGGGTCCGGTCGCTTTACCGCGGTGACCGGCTGAGTTTCGTCACGCGACTGAACCGCGTCGAGTAGCTGTCACATCCGGCGCGGCTGGTTCGTCCCCTCGGTATCGAACGGAGGGACAACCATGGACATCGCACTGTGGATCGCTCAGGCGGCTCTCGCCCTGCTCTTCGCCCTGTCCGGCGTGCTGAAGTCGACGATGTCGCGGCAACGGCTGATCGAGAGCGGGCAGACCGGGGTGGCCGCGTATCCGATGCCGGTCGTGCGCTTCGCCGCGATCTGCGAACTCGTCGCGGTGATCGGCCTGATCCTGCCGAGGCTGACCGGGATCGCCCCGGCGCTCACCGGGTGGGCGGCAGTCGGCCTGGCAGTGGTGATGGTCGGCGCGATGGCGGGCCACGCCAGGCTGGCCGTCACCGAGCACCGCCCGGCGGAGTACCGCAACGTCGCGGCGAATGTCGTGATCCTGGCGGTGTGCGTGTTCGGCGCGGCGGGCCGACTGTGAAGATAACAGAACGGTAACTCATCCGGTCCAATATTCGAGGCTGCTTCACCTGGCGTTCCCCGTCCCGACAGGCTCCGTTGAGCGCGGGCGGCGACTGTTGCGGCCGTGCGAATCATCATCGTTGGCGGCGGCGTGCTCGGCACCCAGCACGCCTGGCAGGCCGTGGAACGCGGCCACGAAGTCCTCCAGCTCGAACGCGAGCCGGAGGCGCGCGGAGCGTCCGTCCGGAACTTCGGGCTGGTGTGGGTCGGCGGCCGCGCCGCCGGCCCGGAGCTGGAGACGGCGGTGCGCGCCCGGGAGCTGTGGGAGCGGATCGGCGAACGCGTGCCCGCGCTGGGGTTCCGGCCGAACGGCTCGCTGACGGTCGTCCGGACCGACGCCGAGCTGGCTGTCGCGCAGGAGGTCGTCGCAGGTCCGGGCGCGGCTGAGCGCGGTTTCAAACTCCTCGACGCGCAGGAGACCCGCGCGCTGAACCCGGCTCTGCGCGGCAACTTCGCTGGCGCGTTGTGGTGCGAACGCGACGCGGCGGTCGAGCCGCGGACGGCGCAGCCTGCGCTCCGCGAAGCGCTCAAGGCGAGCGGACGTTACAGCTGGCTTTCCGGCCGTGAGGTACGGAACCTGACCGAAAACGGCGTCGTCGACGATCACGGTGAGCGCCACGAAGGCGATGTCGTGGTGTTCTGCACCGGCGCGTGGCTCGGCGGGCTGGTGCGCGAGATCGCGGGCGAGATCCCGGTGCGGCGGGTCCGGTTGCAGATGGCGCAGACCGAACCGCTGGACGAGCCGTTGCCCACCAGCGTCGCGGACGGCGACAGCTTCCGGTACTACCCGGCCTACCGTGGCACGGCGCTCGACGCGATGAACGAAGGCCAGCCGCAGGGTGAAATCGCCGCGCAGAACGCGATGCAGCTGCTGATGGTGCAGCGTCGCGACGGCTCGCTCACCATCGGCGACACGCACGAGTACGCGCAGCCGTTCTCCTTCGACGTCACCGAAGACCCGTACGAACACCTCGCCGAAGTAGCGAGCGCGCTACTCGGCCGCCCACTGCCGCGGATCCGCCGTCGCTGGGCCGGTGTGTACGCGCAGGCAACCGACCAGGCCGCCGTGGTGCACCGGGAACGGTTGTCCGACAACGCTTTCCTCGTCACCGGCCCCGGTGGCCGGGGCATGACCTGCTCGCCCGCAATCGCCGAAGACACCGCAAAGGAGCTGGGCTGGTGACCACCGAACTCGTCGTGCTCGACATGGCCGGAACCACCGTCGCGGACGACGGACTGGTCGAACGGGCTTTCACCGCCGCGATCGCCGCCGCCGGAGTGTCCGAAGAGGACGAACGGTACGCGGGAATGCTCGACTACGTCCGGAAAACCATGGGCCAGTCGAAGATCACCGTGTTCCGCGCGCTGCTCGGCGACGAAGACCTCGCCCAGTGCGCGAACGCCGAGTTCGAAGGCTCGTACGGACGGCTGGTCGCGGCCGGGGAGTGCAAGCCGATTCCCGGTGCCGAGGAAACCATCCGCGGCCTGCGGGAGAAGGGCATCCGGGTCGCGCTGACCACCGGCTTCGCGCCCACCACCCAGCGCGCGCTGTTGGACGCGCTCGGCTGGCACGACCTCGCCGACCTCGCGCTCGCGCCCGGCGATGGCGTGCGCGGCCGTCCGTATCCCGACCTGATCCTTGCTGTCGCACTGAAACTGCAGGTCACCGACGTCCGCAACATCGCGGTGGTCGGCGACACCCCCACTGATGTCCGCACCGGCCTCGCCGCCGGTGCCGGAATCGTCGCCGGAGTGCTCACCGGCGCCGGCAACCGCGGCGAGCTGGAAGCCGCGCACGCCACCCACGTTCTCGACTCCGTCTCCGCCCTCCCCGCCGTGCTCGACAGCGTAGAACTTGAAGGAGCCACCCAGTCATGAGAATCCGGAAAGCGACCGTCGTCGCTCTCGCCGCGACCCTCGCCGGCCTGCTGTCCGCGTGCGGCGGCACGGCGGGCGGCGCGTCCGGCGACCAGACCGTCACCGTCTACACCGCGGACGGCCTTGAAGACTGGTACAACGCCCGGTTCGCCGAGTTCAAGCAGCAGACCGGGATCACCGTCCAGGCAGTTACCGCCGGGTCCGCCGAAGTCGTTTCGCGCGTGGGCAAGGAAAAGGCCAACACCCAGGCCGACGTCCTGGTGACGCTGCCTCCGTTTGTGCAGCAGGCGGCGAAGGAAGGCCTGCTCGCGACGTCCGCGCCTAAGGGCGTCGACCAGGTTCCGGCCGCGCAGAAGGACCCGCAGGGTCGCTACTACGCGCTGATGAACAACTACCTCAGCTTCATCTACAACCCGCAGCAGGCGAACCCGGCCCCGAAGAGCTGGAACGATCTGCTCGACCCGAAGTACAAGGGCAAGCTCCAGTACTCCACGCCCGGGGAGGCGGGCGACGGCACCGCGGTGCTGCTGCAGGCCCAGCACGTCTTCGGCGACCAGGGTGCGCTCGAATACCTCGGCAAGCTGCAGGCGAACAACGTCGGGCCGTCGTCGTCCACCGGCAAGCTGCAGCCGAAGGTCGCGAAGGGCGAGGTGCTCGTCGCCAACGGGGACCTGCAGATGAACCTCGCCGAGATCGACAAGAGCGGCGGGTTCTCGGTGTTCTTCCCGGCCGACGCGCAGGGAAAGCGGTCCACCTTCGCGCTGCCGTACTTCGCCGGTCTGGTCAACAACGCGCCGCACGCGGACAACGCCCGCAAGCTGCTCGACTTCCTGTTCTCGCCGGAAACCCAGGCCAAGGCCAGCGACGCGTACGGCATCCCGGCCCGCTCCGACGTCAAGCCGCAGGGCCCGAAGGCGGAGAAGATCACCGCCGCGATGTCCGGAGTGGACATTTGGACCCCGGACTGGAACTCCGTCCTCGGCCGTCTCGACGCCGACCTCGCCGCGTACCGGAAGGCCACCGGACAGTGACTCCGGCAGTAGAGTTCCGCGGCGTATCCGTCCACTTCGGAGCGACGCAAGCACTTGCCCCGCTGGACCTTTCGGTAGCGCGCGGCGAAACGCTGGCGTTGCTGGGACCGTCCGGCTCCGGCAAGTCGACCGCGCTCAAGGCGCTCGCCGGGTTCCTCCGCCCGAGCGCCGGGCGGGTGCTGCTCGACGGTCAGGACGTCACCGACCTGCCGCCGCATCGCCGTGGCCTCGGCGTGGTGGTGCAGAGTTACGCGCTCTTCCCGCACCAGCGGGTCGCGGACAATGTCGCGTTTGGACTGAAGGCGCGGAAAATGCGCCGCGCGGACGTGACGAAGCGTGTCGGCGAGGTGCTGGAGCTGGTCGGGATGAGCGAGTACGCGCGCCGCTATCCCCGCGAGTTGTCCGGCGGGCAGCAGCAGCGGGTCGCGCTGGCGCGGGCGCTGGCGATCCGGCCGAACGTGCTGCTGCTCGACGAGCCACTGTCCGCATTGGACGCCGCGTTGCGCGAGGACATGGTCGCGGAACTGCTGCGGCTGCGGGCCGAATTGCCGGACACGACGCTGATCTACGTCACGCACGACCAGAGCGAAGCGCTCGCACTCGCGGATCGGATCGCCGTGCTCCGTGACTCGCGTCTGGTCGAACTCGGCCCGTGCGAACAGCTTTACCGCCGCCCGGCCACCGAGTTCACCGCGAGCTTCCTCGGCGCGGCGAACCTGATCCCAGTCGAATTGGTGCGCGCGGACGGCTCGGTCGCGACGGTCCGGCTGGCTGGCCGTGAGCTGTCCGCCGAACCGTCCGGCACGCTCCAGCCGGAGGGGCCGGTGGCGCTCGGCGTGCGGCCGCACCGGATTTCGGTCGGCGAACCCGGACCGGGCACCTTCCCGGCGCTCGTCCGGGGCGTGCAGTGGCGAGGTTCCGGATACCGGCTCGACTTGCGGCTCACCGACGAGGTCTGCGACATCCGCGCCGAGGTCCCGGACAGCCCAGTGCTGCCCGCGGTCGGCGACCGCGTCGGAGTGTCCATTCCGGACGGTTGCCCGCTGGTGGGGGTGGGCGGATGACCGGCCTCGCCCTCGGCACCGCTGCGCTCGCCCCGGCCCGTCGCGGCGCGCGGCCCCGCAGGTACCGGATCGGCTGGCTGCTGCCGCCCGCGATCGTGGTCGCCGGGTTCTTCGGCTACCCGCTCGTGCTGGTGATTCTGCAGTCGTTCACCGCGCAGGACGGCAGTTTCGGTCTTTCGGTGTGGACGCAAGTGCTGTCTTCGCCGGAATTCGGCCGCGCGGTGTGGCAGACGGTCTTGCTGGCCTTGGGTTCGACGGTCGGCTGCGTGCTGCTCGGCGGCTTTCTCGCGCTGGTTGTCGCGTTCGTCCCGTTTCCCGGCGCGACCCTGCTGGCCCGGCTGGTGGACACGGTGCTGGCGTTCCCGTCGTTCCTGATCGCACTGGCCTTCACGTTCCTTTACGGCGGCGCGGGAGTCTTTGGCACTGCCGGATTTCTGTACTCGCCATGGGGTGTTTTGCTGGCTGAGATCACCTTCTATACGCCCTTCGTGATGCGTCCCGCGCTTGCTGCGTTCAGCCAAGTTCCGTCGGCACAACTGGAGGTGGCGGCGAGTCTTGGCGCGCGGCCGGGCCGGGTGCTGTGGCGGGTCGTGCTGCCGGAAGCGTTGCCGTCGCTCGCGTCCGGCGCGTGCCTGGTGCTGCTGTTGACGATGAACGAGTTCGGCATCGTGCTGTTCCTTGGTGCCAAGGGCGTCTCGACGTTGCCGATGCTGGTGTACGGCAAGGGAATCGTCACCTTCGACTTCCCGGCCGCGTCGGTGGTCGCGGTGGTGAACGTGGTGCTGTCGCTGGTGCTCTACACGGTTTACCGGCGAGTGGTCGGGAGGGGAGGCCGTCGTGCTGCTGTGGACGCGGCGTAGCCGGTTGCTGGTGTGGCTGGTGTTCGGCGTGGTTTTTCTCGGCGTGGTGGCCGCGCCGCTGGTGATGATCGTGCTGGCGTCGTTCGCCGGGAGCTGGACGGGCGTGCTGCCCAGCGGGCTCACCGGGGCGCATTACGCCGAGGCGCTGTCCGGCGAGACGTTCGCGAGCCTGTCGGTGAGCGTGCAGACCGGGGTGATCACGTCGCTGGTCTCGGTGCTGATCGGGACCTGGGCCGCGCTGGCCGTCGACCACGCGCCGCCGCGGCTGCGCCGGATCGCGGATTCGCTGTTCCACCTGCCGATCGCGGTGCCTTCGGTGGTGCTGGGGCTGGCGTTGCTGGTGGCGTTCAGCCGTCCGCCGGTGGCGTTCAACGGCACGCGCTGGATCGTCCTCGCCGGACACCTGATGATCCTGCTGCCGTTCGCGTACAGCACGGTTTCCGCCGCGCTGCAACGCGTTGACCCGCTGCTCGCCCAGGCCGCGGCGAGTCTCGGCGCGCGTCCGCTGCGGGTGCTGCTGCGGGTCCGATTGCCGGTGCTGCTGCCCGCGATGTCTGCTTCGGCCGGTTTGGCGCTGGCGATGTCGATGGGCGAATTGGGTGCGACGATGATGCTTTATCCGCCGGACTGGCGGACGCTTCCGGCGACCATTTTCTCCCTTACCGACCGGGGACAGGTGTTTCTCGCGTCGGCGAGCACAGTGCTGTTGCTGGTGGTGACGCTGGCCGGGGTGGTGCTGCTGGGGCTGGTGCGGGGGAAGACTTCCGCTCGGTGAGATAGTTTTAGCGCGGGGATGCAACCTCCGGGCCCTCGATTCCGTCCGCGATACATGCGGACAACAGGGAAAATCGTGGGAGCGAGCGCGCTGCTGCTGACGGTCGCGGCGTGCGGAAGCAACGGGACTACCGCCGCGCCGGTTTCCTCCTCCGGCTCGGCGTCCAGTCCGGCGTCGGTTTCCTCGCCGCCGCCGTCATCTTCATCCCCGTCGGTCGCGCCGCCGCCGGCGTCGGGGCCGCCGAAGAGCCGTCCTACGCAGGGCGTGCCGCCTGGGGATACCGCGCCTGCTGCCGGACAGGTCAATGCTTCGGCGCTTCCGGCCGGGTATCCGCACGACGTCACGCTCGCCGAGGGCGGCTCGGTCGTGGTGATCCAGGCGGAAGAGGGCGGGTGCGACAAGCTCAGTGCGAAGGCGGGGGAGCAGACGGCTGCCCAGGTTGTCGTACTGGTGACGATTACCAAGGCCCCGCACGGACAGATGTGCCCGATGCACATACGGGAGATTTCATTGCCGGTGCGGCTTGATGCGCCTCTGGGCGGACGGGAATTGGTGTTGAAGCCGGGTCCGTGAAGATCGGGTGCAACCGCTGAGGGCGGTCGATCCGTCTAGGGATCATGAGGTACTCGACGAAGCTGATCGGAACGACACGACTGGCGGGCGCGGCACTGGTGCTCACGATGGCGGCCGCGTGCGGCAGCCCGACGAGCATGGCGAACGCACCAGCGTCCGGGACCGAGAGCGCGCCGGCGAGCGCCAGCACCTCGACCTCGGTGCCGCCGCCGGGCAAACCCCAGTTCGACCCTCCGCAAGGGGCACAGCGGGTTCCCGATAACCGGGTTGACGGGGCGGCGTTGCCTAAGACGTTTCCCAAGGAGGTTTATTCCGATAACGGGGGGACCGTGCTTGTGGTGCGGGCTGAGGAAGGGGGGTGTGGGCACGCGCTTGGGGAGGCTGTTGAGCAGAGTGCCCAGAAGGTTGTCGTGGATTTGAGCGAGACCAAGGCGCAGACCGGGCAGATGTGCACGATGGATCTGCGGCATCCGGTGATTTCGGTGGCGTTGGCTGCGCCGTTGGGGGAGAGGACTGTGGTTTTGAAGCAGTCCGCTCCTCGGTGATTCCCGTTGCCGGATGACTTCGTCGGGGGGTTGTCCGGGTTCGGCTCGTCGCCTGGCGGCGACATTGCTTTTGAGTGGTGCGGTGGGCACCCCGAAGCTGAGTGTGACTACGGCGCGGAGGTGCTTGTCAAGGCGGGAAAGATGCCTTG
>NZ_JBSFNS010000147.1:0-16261 GCF_053587275.1 Amycolatopsis sp. NPDC003676 | reverse complement strand
GCACCGTCTGGGCCGCTGACGTACGTGAGGGGAACCCTGAGGGAATCTGATTCCCTCAGGGTTCCCCTCACGTACGTTCAACGGCGCGCACCGCACCAGCCTCAGCCGACCCGCACCGCCTCAGCCGACCCGCTCCGCCGGCTCCCGCTTCTTGGCGAGCATCCGCCGGAACCCCTCGGCCACGACCTTCGCCGTGTCCTTGCCGTGGTCGGCGGTGATCCGCTTGACCATCTCCGCGGACTCGGCGGCGACCTCCTCGCTGCGCGCGAACATCCGTTCCTCGTGCAGGGCCAGCGCGGTCTCGACGTCGTCCGGGTGCGCGGCGAGCAGTTCGGCGAGGTCGGAGCCGTCGAGCATGGCCAGGTTCGCGCCTTCCCCGTTCGGGCCCTGCAGGTGGGCCGCGTCGCCGATCAGCGTCACGCCCGGGGTCCGCTCCCACCGGTGCACGCCCGGCAGCCGGTAGTGGCGGCGCAGGATCGGCGCGGTGTCGCCGCCGGAGATCAGCTCGCGGAGTTCCGGGGCCCAGCCGGCGAATTCGGCCTCGATCCGGGCGAGAGCGGCCGGGGTGTCGAGGTTTTCGAGTGCGTCGAACCATTCCTGCGGCTTGTTCAGCATCGCGTAGGTGTGCAGGGCGTCGCGTTCGCGGTGCACCATGATGCGCCGGTCCGGCCCGGGCGCGCCCATTCCGCCGCCGCCCACGACCTTCGCGGCCGCCGGATGCCGGGTTTCGGCGTCGTAGAGGTATGTCTCGACGAATGCTAGGCCCATGTACTCCGGCATCGCGTCGGACAGCAGCGGCCGTACCTTCGACCACGCGCCGTCCGCGCCGACCAGCAGCTTCGCGACGACCGAACCGCCGTCGGCGAAGGAAACCTCGTGGCCGTCGGCGACCGTGCGGACGCCGCTGACCTTCCGGCCCCACTGGACGGTGCCGTCCGGGAGCGAGTCGAGCAGCATCTGCCGCAACTCGCCGCGCAGGAGTTCGGGACGGCCGCCGGTGCCGTCGTCAGGATGATCGAGCAGGACGGTGCCGTCGGGGTCGAGGATCCGCATCTGCTGGCGGCCTTCGAGGATCAGGTCGCGGAATTCGTCCATGAGGCCCGCCGCCTCGACGGCGATCTGGCCGTTGTAGTCGTGAATGTCGAGCAGTCCGCCCTGGGACCGCGACATCGGCGACGCCTCGGCTTCGTAGACCGTGGCCGGGATCCCGCGCAGGTACAGGACCCGGGCGAGGGTCAGTCCGCCGAGGCCGGCGCCGATGATGGTGACTGGAGTCTGCATCTTTCTCCCCTGTGAGCTGGTGACCGCTGAAGATTGGCGGCGTCGGCTGGCAGCGGCCGCACACTCCGCTGGCAGCCCGCTGCCAGGCGCTGACAGCCAGTCAGGGTCTGGGATCCGAGACAGAATCATCCGGCGGCTACTTGGCCGAACGGGCCGCGCTGACGTTGAGTTCGTCCAGCGCATTCACCGAAGATCCGCAGGAGGGCACGTGGCGGCCACATTGGAGCGACGCTCGATCGACCCGGTGCCCGAGTCCGAGCGGCACGGGCACCCGCGCAGCCTGTTCACCCTGTGGTTCGCCGCGAACACGCAGATCACCTCGGCGGTCACCGGCGCGCTGACCGTGCTGGTCGGCGTGCATCCGCTGTGGGCGATCGTCGCGGTCGTGCTCGGCAACGCGCTCGGCGGCATTCCGATGGCGCTGCACGCCGCGCAGGGGCCGAAGCTCGGCATCCCGCAGATGATCCAGTCGCGCGCGCAGTTCGGCGTGTACGGCGCGGCGCTTCCGCTGGTGCTCGTCGTGGTGATGTACCTCGGCTACTTCGCGAGCGGTTCGCTGCTCGGCGGCCAGGCGGTCGCCCAGATCACGCACCTGCCGACCGACGCGGCGATCGCGGTCTACGCGCTCGCCTCGGCGCTGATCGCGATCGTCGGATACCGGCTGATCCACCGGTTCGGCTGGCTCGCGTCCGCGCTGTCCGTGGTCGTCTTCCTCTACCTGACGATCCGGCTGGTCAGCGGGCACGATCTCGGGGCCGTGCTCGCCGCGCCGCACTTGGACTTCCCGAAGTTCCTGCTGGCGATCTCGCTGACCGCGTCGTGGCAGCTCACCTTCGGCCCGTACGTCGCCGACACCTCGCGCTACCTGCCGTCGGCGACGTCGGTGCGCGCGACGTTCTGGTGGACCTACGGCGGCACGGTGCTGGGCGCGGTGTGGGCGATGTCGTTCGGCGCGATGGCGTACGCCATTGCCGGGAGAGCGTTCAAGGGCCACGAAGTCGCGTACGTCGTCGGCCTCGGCGGCGAAGCGTTGCTGATCCCGCTGCTGCTAGCCATCGCGCTCGGCAAGTTCACGGTGAACGTGCTGAACATCTACGGCGGCTACATGACCGTCGCGACCGCACTGACCGGTTTCGGCCGCCGCGCGGCGCTTTCCCAGGCCACGCGGATCGGCTACATCGCGGGCGTCGGCGTGGTCGGCGCGGTGGTCGCCATCCTCGGCCGCGGGCAGTTCCTGTCGAACTTCGTGCTGTTCCTCGACTTCCTGCTGTACTTCCTCACGCCGTGGAGTTCGATCAACCTGGTCGACTTTTACCTGCTGCGCAAGGAGAAGTACGACCTGGAGGCGCTCTACGACCCGAATGGCCGATATGGCCGGTGGGCTTGGCCCGCGCTGACCGCTTACGTGCTGGGGATCGCGGTGCAGATCCCGTTCGCCAATGTGGAAGGCATTTTCGTCGGCCCGATCGCGCCGCTGCTCGGTGGCGCGGACGTCTCGTGGCTGCTTGGGCTCATCGTGCCTGGGGCGTTGTACGTGGCGTTCATGCGTCGGTCGGCTGCACTTCGAGTGTGACTGTTCGGGCTGGGTTCGCGCCTTGGTCCGCGCTGGAGACGGCGAACGCGGTCAACGGCAATCCGCTCGCACCGGCCAGCACTCGAGCTGCGGAGGAGGCTCGGGCCAAGGAGACTGTCGAGCCGCCGCTTGACGGGCCGCCGGGGATCGCGACGCCGTGGCCGATCACGGTTACGCGTACGGATTGTCCTTTGAGGACGCGAGCCCAATCCGTCAATGCCGCCCGCCCAGTCCCGTTCGGCGTTGTCGCGTTAGGACTGAACAGGCTGCGGTCGAAGTTGACCGTGACCGAGTCGGTTCCTGCCTTCACAACAACTCCTGGCGCGGCCAACGACCTCGCCAGCTGATTCAGGTGCCCCTGTCGCTCTTCGGCGGCGGCGGCATCGCGGGATTCCACGCTGCGCAGGCGATCCAGCTCAGCACGGAGACCGTCATCCGGCTTGGCCGCCATGGCCACCGGAGCTGGCGGCTGACGCGTCGTCAGCACCACCCCGCCCACGATCGCGCCGCCGATCAACACCACCGCACCAGCAGACAGCAGATACCGGCGAACCGGCCGTCGACGCAACCGTCCGGAATGGACTTTCGCGATCACTCGACGTCCCGCCTCCGCAGCGGAATTGCCGGGCTGCAAAGCCAAGACCGCCGCCCATGCCGCATCTGCCGCGGCGAGGTCGCCGGATTGCGCGTGCACGCGAGCCAGCAGATCGAGCCGCGCGGGATCGCCCGCCGAATCCGGCTCCAGGAGTGCGACGGCCGCCTCATAGTCGCCGCGACGGGCGAGGTCGGCTCCTTCGGCGAGGACGAGTTCCCGTTCCAGCGCCCGCGAAAGCCCGCTCATTCTCGCTCCCCGCGAAGAATCCCGCCACCCGGCTGACCCGGCCGGTCGTCCGGGAGCAAACGACGCAACCGGCGGTTGACGTCCGGCAGCGCGGGCCAGTTCGACGTCGCCACCGCGTGCTCGCCCTCGCGGATCAGCTCCCGCGCGCGGGCCGGGTCGGACATGGTGTCGCGCGACGCCCGCAGCGCGTTGAACACCTCCAGGTGCAGCGAACCGTCCCGGCGCAGCAGCACAACTTGCAGGTCCAGCGCCCGTTCGGACAGCCGCTCGCCCGCCTCGGTGTCGTGCGATTCGGCGATGGCCGCGTACCGGCGTTCGATCTCGGCCAGTTCGGTCCGGTCCTCGTCCGCGCCGACGCGGTCGACCAGCTCGCGGCAGTGGTCGATCTGGTCCCGCAGCCGCTCCAGCACCTCGGGAACGCGCAGCTCCGCCTCGATGTCGTCGAGGTCGGCCTGCACGTCGCGCATCCGCCGTTCCGCGGCGACCGCCGCCCCCTCGTCGGTGCCGCCGGAACGCACTTCGTCCCGGACCGCCGCGACGCTGCCCTGTTCGTCCAGCCGGTTCAGCAGCCCGCGCGCCCGGTCCGAACGCGTCCTTACGACCTCCGTCCGCACCTGTTCGTGCCGCGCTTCCAGTTCGTTCAGCAGCCGCCGCAACGTCTGCGGGTCCGGCACGTGCTGCTGTTTGAGATCGATGACTGCCTCGAACTCGTTGTCCAGCAATGGAACCTCGGCCACCACCGACACCTGCCGCGAATCGTCCATCTCGAAGGTCATCACGACCTCGCTGCCGCGCGGCAGGTCGAACCGCACGTCCCTGGCGCGGATCTCGATCACGCCCACCTGCTGGTTGCGTTCGCCGCGACGGCGTTCGCCTTCCGCGACCGGGATCCGGATCACCGCGGACGTGTTGCCGCGCTGCAGCGTCGCCGTGGTGAAGAACGTCTGCCGTTTCGCCGCCGGCAGCGGCGCGTTCTTCATGAGCATCGGAGTGAAGGAACCGTCGGCCTCGGTCAGGCCGACGGTGTTGACCACGGTCTGGCCCATCATTTCGTTGAGCTGGTGCGTGATCGTGAGCGAGCCCGGCTGCACCGGAACACGCGCGCCGGTCGGGTCGAGCAGTTCGATCTCGAACCGGTTCGTGCTCAACTCGTCGAGCACCACGTCGACGGTGAAAGTTCCGTCGGCGGAAAGGGAAACCTCGGACGTCCGGTAGACCGGCCTGCGCTGCGGCGCGCTGAGCGCGATCCGGAACCGGGCCCAGTCGGCCGGGCCGTCAGTCGAACAACGGCCGGACACCGGCAGGGTCGGCAGGCTGGTAGTGGCGGGATAGGACAGTTCCAGCGCGTACTCGCCGCGCTTCACCGAGCGCACCGTTCGCGGCCGCGCCACTGTCCCGGCATAGGCGGCCGCGCCGCGGGCCACCACGGTGCTCGGGTCCTGACTGTGGTCGAGCGGAATGCCGAGCCCTGCTGACGGATCGGCCAGCAGTTCGCGCAAACCGGGCGCGAGCGTCGGACCGCCGACGAGCAGCAACCGGTCGATGTCCGACGGACGCAGATTCGCCGACTCCAGTGCAGACCGGCACAACTGCACCGCGCGCAGGTAGAACGGCCGCGCCACCTGATCGACCTCCTCGCGGCGCAGGGTGTACTCGAACATCTCGCGCTGCCCGTCGCCTCGGTCGAGATCGAGCAGCACGTAGGTCTGTTCTGCTTGGGAGAGCTGGATTTTCGCCGTCTCGGCGGCACTGCGCAACCGCGCGAAGTTCCGCCGCCAGAACGGATTTTCCCGGGTGAAATCACTGAACCCGAGCTGCCGCGCCGCCTCCGGAGCCAGCACCTGGTCCAATACCGCCTGGTCGATGTTCCGGCCGCCGAGGTGGGTGTCGCCAGCGTGATGCAGCACGCTCAACTCTCCTTCGACAGTGCTGACCACCGCTGAGTCGAAAGTCCCGCCGCCGAAGTCGAACACCATCCAGTGCGCGCCTTTGCTTTCGTTCTGGAACCCGAACGCGAACGCCGCCGCGGTCGGTTCCTGCAGCAGCGGGCAATTCCCGGTGAACCCGGCCAGTTTCGCCGCTTCCTGCGTCGCCTCGGTCTGGTTGAGCAGAAATGCGGCGGGCACAGTGATCACCGCCGCGTCCGGAACTTCGCGCGGAGCAACGGAATTGCGCAGCGATCGCAGCACTTCCGCGGACAGTTCCACCGGCGTCATGCTGAACCCGGCCTTCGGGAATTCCCGCCGCGCGTCCGGCAATCCCATGGCCTGCTTGAATTCGATCTGCACACTGTCCGGATCGTCCTCGAGCCGACGCCGCGCTCCCGCCCCGACTTCGATCACGCCGCGTCGGCGGCTCCACACCGCGGACGGCGTGTAATCCATCTGCGCGTTGTTCTTGACCACCGCCACCGCGCCGTTGTCGAGAACCGCGATCGCGCTGTTCGTGGTGCCGAGGTCGATTCCGAAATCGATCGTGTCACGCATCCGTTTCCCCGTTCCCCCGGGCGGCCGGGCGCCCGACGATGACCTGTCCCATCTGGATCCGGCGGCCGGTCAGGTAAATCGACGGCCGCACGGTCTCCACCACCCGCTCGACGTCCAGGTCCGGTTCGTCCTGGAACAGCAGCACCTCGAGCGCCATCCCGGAGCCGAACGGGATCCGGTCGTGGTCCTGCACCAGCACCCCCGCCGCGTCGAGCGCGTCTTGGCTCGCGCTGAGGAACCGGCCCGCCTGCCGCGCCGCCCGGTCCTGCGCCCCGGCGAGCTTGCGCCGCGCCCGCCACAACGCCGTCGCCGCCTCCGCCAAGTCCGATTCGGACAGTGGCGGCGCATCGGTCAACACGGCGGAGAGTTGCTCCAGCGCGTCGCGGAGCCGAGCGCGTTCCTCCTCGCGCAGACCAGGTTCGGCGATCCGGAATTCCTTGTGCTGCTTGCGCTGCCGTGCTTCTTCGCCACGCCGGTCCGCCATCACAAGCCCCTCTGCACCCGAACGAACGGGGCGACGTACACCAGCACCGCCGCGACGGCAACGGCCAGCCAAGAAGGCACCGCGACCAGACTGAGCACCAGATAAACCACCAGGTCCAGCCCCAGCAGAGCCGGATACCGCCCCGGGGTCGTCCAGGGCCGAGCCGCCACGAAGCAATTCATCAACGCCCCGGCAACCGCACCAGGAAAGACGAAGGCCAAAATCGCCTCCTGCGGAAGCTTCAGCACCAGGAACACCGCCGCCGCGACCGCGTGCAGCAACGCACCGAAGATCCGGCCCGCCGACGGTTCCCGATCCGGAGGACGAGTCGACACATACGCCGTGGCAGCGATCTCGTTGCGCGCCACAGCTTCCAGCGTCTCCGGATCGCGACTGCACCGCCGAGCGAGCGCGAACACCTCCCGCACCAGCCCCGTCCCGCCTCCCGCGTCCGCCAGTGCGACCCCGATATTGTTCGCCACCACCGCGATCGACTCCGAAAGCGACGCCGTACGCCGGAATTCCGCCCTCGGCACGACCTCTTCGAGCCGGTCGAACAACGGCTGGGTCTCCTCGACAGCCCGCCAAGCAGCGGCCTCGGCCCGGTTCCCGTCCAGCTCACCGCGCAAATCCTTGAGCAACGACTCGGCCCGCCGATACGTCCCGTCGGCAATAGCCTCCCGCGCGTCCTCGACGGCATGCCGATCAGCCGCGAACAACGCGAGATACCCGGTAAACCGCCGTGGCTCCGCCGACCGGGCAGCGACTTCGATCAACGGCGCGAGCAACGCGTCCGGCAAGGCGAGGCGCAGACCGTCCACTGTGGATTCGTCCAGCCGCCGGTCGCCCAGCTTCTCGACCCGGTGGTTCAGATGTCGCCAGAACGATTCGCTCCGCAGAACGACTCCCCAGCAACGACCGGCCTCGGTCCACAATGGAGTTGGATGGTCGTCGGTGCGGTCAGCTTCCGCATCGAGGGCTGCTGCATGGGCGACCACGGCGTTGTCGTGCTTCTGGTGCAGTTGCAGCGGACACCCGCAGTCAGTGGGCAGGCCCCAAGTCCAGAAGACCTCGTCGACCAGCCGATGCTCAGCGTTGCCGAGTGCGTCGAAGGCCGCCCGTACCGCGTCGACGGTCGCGTCCGCGGGCACTCCGTCCGGTGCCGCACCGCCGACTTCGAGCACCCCTAGGACTCGAAGGCGCCGCTCCCGCACCTCCCGCCGCGTCGCGGTCGCGGTGAGCCCGACGATCCGGAACGGGTTGCGCCGGTACAACTCGGGCGTCGCCACCTCCCGCACCCGCGCCGCGGCGGTCCGGCCGCGCCCCTCGTTCGCTCCCATGCCGGGGAAGGTAGGGCGAAGCGGCTGGGAGGGGTCCCGAAAAGCCGGGTTAGCTGGACTCGCGCACGACCAGCGACACCGGCAGGATCTGCGCGCCCGGTGCGACGTCCTCGCCGTCCAGCAGCCGCATCAGCGTCGAGACCATCGCGTGGACCTGTTCGCGCGGATCCTGGTGCACCGAGGTCAACGGCGGCGTCATGGCCGGAGCCAGCGCGGCGTTGTCGTCGAAGCTGACCACCGCGACGTCACCGGGCACGTCGCGGCCGGCGTCCGACAGCGTGCGCAGCGCGCCCACCGCCATCATGTCGCTGCCGACGAACACCGCGTCGAGATCAGGTGCCCGCTCCAGCAGCGCGGCCATCGCTTGCGCGCCGCCGGCCAGGGTGAAGTCGGCCTCCTCGGACAGCCCGGCCGGGTCGATCCCGGCGTCCACGAGCGTCTTGCGCCAGCCGGCGAGCCGGTCGATCGGCGCGCCCTGGTCCTGCGGGCCCGCGATGGTCGCGATCCGGCGGCGGCCGGATTCCACGAGATGCGTCACCGCCTGCCGGGCGCCGCCCTCATTGTCGAAATCCACCAGATGCACGCCCCGGCGCAGATCGGCGGCCTGTCCGCCGAACACCGTGGGCAGCTTCAGCAACCGCAACGCCCGGGGCAGCGGATCGGCGCGATGCGGGGCGAAGACGAGGACTCCGTCGACGTGCCCGCCCTCGAGAAACCGCACGGTACGGCCGAGATCTTCGCGAGTGTCGCTGAACAGCAACACCATCTGGCAGCCGACGTCGGCCAGTTCCCGGTAGCCCGCGCGCATCACCGCGGTCCGGTACGGGTCGTCGAGCAGCCGGGCTTCCGGCTCCGACAGCACCACCGCGATCGCGCCGGTCCGCCGGGTGACAAGCGAGCGCGCGGCCTGGTTCGGCGAATACCCGAGGTCTCGCGCGGCCGCCAGCACCTTCTCGCGCGAGCGCGCGCTGACGTACGCGTCGTCGTTCAACGCGCGCGACGCGGTGGACCGCGAAACCCCGGCGAACGCCGCGACGTCCTCCAGTGTCGGCCGCTCGTCCTCGGACCGAGGCACCACTTCGCCCACCCCCTGCCTGTCGGTCGGGTCAGCTTAACGGCGTCCTGCCGGGAGCGCTCCCGGAGACTCTGGCCTTGACATCCACCGTTACCTGCAACACACTCGGTCGGCATCTGGGAGCGCTCCCAGAATGACTTCCAAGGGGTTGACGACGGTGACAACGTTCCGGAAGGGCCTGGTGCTGGCACTGGGCATCACGATGACCGCGGTGAGCGCCGCGGCCTGCGGCGGCGGCGACGGAGACGTGCCCGCGGCGGCCGGGCCGAACGAGCACGTGGAGCTGACGCTCGCGACGTTCACGGAGTTCGGCTACGAGGCGCTCATCCCGGAGTACGAGCGGCTGCACCCGAACATCAAGATCACCCACCGCAAAACCGGTCAGGGCGGGCCGTACGCGCAGGACATGATGACGAAGCTCGCCGCCGGCTCCGGCCTCGCCGACGTGCAGGCCGTCGAGGAAGGCCACCTGTCGGACATCCTCAGCAAGTCCTCGAAGTTCAACGACCTGAGCAAGATCGGGCCTTCGAGCGCTCAGCCGGACCGCTGGCTGTCGTGGAAATACGACGCGGGCAAAGACAAGAACGGCAAGCTGATCGGCTACGGCACGGACATCGGCCCGCTCGCCATGTGCTACCGCAAGGACCTGCTCGCCGCGGCCGGGCTGCCCAGCGACCCGGAGGCGGTGAAACCGCTGTTCGCGACGTGGGACAGCTATTTCGCGGCCGGCGCCCAGTACACCGCCAAGACCGGCAAGGCGTGGTTCGATTCGGCGGCGCAAAACTTCAACTCCATGGTCAACCAGCTGCCGGTCGGTTACCTCGACACCAATGACAAGCTCACGCTGGACACCAACCAGGGCATCAAGGACGCCTGGGCGAAGGTGACCGACGCGGTCGCGAAAGGCGAATCGGCGAAGCTCACCGCGTTCAGCAACGAATGGAATTCCGGGTTCAAGCAAAGCGCGTTCGCCACTAAGGCCTGTCCGGCGTGGATGCTCGGCGTGATCAAGGAACAGGCCGGACCGGACAACGCGAGCAAATGGGCGGTTACCGCGGCATTTCCCGGCGGAGGCGGCAACTGGGGCGGTTCGTACCTGACGGTGCCGACGCAGAGCAAACACCCGCGCGAGGCCGCTGAACTGGCCGCCTGGCTCACCGCGCCGGAGCAGCAGATCAAGGCGTTCGAGGCCAAGGGCAACTTCCCGAGCCAGGCGAAGGCGCTGGAAAGCCCGCAGCTGCTGAACGCGACTGACGCGTACTTCGGCGGCGCGAAGATCGGCGAACTGTTCGCCGAGCAGGCGAAGAAGGTGGCGAAGCCGCAGTACAAGGGCCCGAACGACGGTCAGATCCAGGAAAACGTGGCCAGCCCGGCGTTGCAGTCGGTGGAACAGGGGGCTTCGGCCGCGGACGGCTGGCAGCGGCTGGTCGACGGCGCTAAGAAACTCACCCGCTGACGATGACTGTCACCGACAAGACCGCTCCGGAAAGCCGGGCCATGACGCGGCCGCATGCTGCGACGCGGCCCGGCCTCCGCGACCGGCTGGCGCGCTGGGACGTCAAAGTCTCGCCCTATCTCTACGTGGCACCGTTCTTCATCGTGTTCGCCATCGTGGGCATGTTCCCGTTGCTGTACACCGCGTACGTGTCGTTATTCTCCTGGAAAGCCGGGGACGACAACCCGGACTTCATCGGGCTCGACAACTTCAAGGAACTGTTCGCGGATACACAGTTCTGGCACGCGCTGGAGAACACGGTCAGCATCTTCCTGCTGTCCAGCGTGCCTCAGCTGATCATCGCGGTGCTGCTCGCTGCGGTGCTTACGCTGCGGCTGCGCGGCGCGACCAGTTGGCGGGTCGGGATTCTGCTGCCGTACGCGGCGAGTCTGGTGGCGCTCGGCATCATCTTTGCGAACCTGTTCGGTCCGCGGTACGGGCTCGTCAACGGCGTGCTCCAGACACTCGGACTGTCCCCTGTGGACTGGCAGGCCAACCGGTTCGCCAGCCACGTCGCCATCGCGATCATGGTCAACTGGCGGTGGACCGGCTATAACGCACTGATCGTTCTCGCCGCCATGCAAGCCATTCCGAAGGAATTGCACGAGGCCGCGCTGATCGACGGCGCGGGCACCGTACGCCGCTTCACCCACGTGACGTTGCCGCTGCTCAAACCGACGCTCATCTTCGTCACCATCACCTCGACCATCGGCGGGCTGCAGATCTTCACCGAGCCCAAGCTGTTCGACGCGATGCCCGGCTCGAACAACGGCGGTTCCACCCACCAGTTCCAGACGGTGACGCTGTATCTGTACCAAACCGCTTTCGAGAATTTCAATCTCGGCTACGCGTCCGCGATCGCGTGGGTGCTTTTCCTGATCATCGTCGTGATCGCACTGATCAATTACTTCGTCACCGGACGGCTCGCCGGGAGGCGCGGATGAGCGTGCAACCAAGCTTGCGGGCGCGCGCGGCCCGGCTCGGCAAACCGCGCAAGGCGACCTACGGCGTTCTGGTCGTGTTCGTGCTCGGCTCGCTGTTCCCGTTCTACTGGTCGTTCCTCGTAGCCAGCCGTGACAACGGAATGCTCACCGAACGAATCCCGCCGCTGCTGCCCGGCGGCAACTTCTTCGCCAACGCGGCACGAGTGTTCGACACCGTGCCGTTCTGGCGAGCGCTCGGCAACAGCATCATCGTGTCCGGCACAGTCACACTCACGACGGTGCTATTCTCGTCACTGGCCGGATTCGCCTTCGCCAAACTGCGCTTCCGTGGCCGCAACGGCTTGTTCGTGTTCATCGTGGTGACACTCGCGGTGCCGACCCAGCTTGGCATCATCCCGTTGTTCATCGCGATGTCGAAGCTCGGCTGGGCGGGCGGCCTGCAGTCGGTGATCGTGCCGAACCTGGTCACCGCGTTCGGCGTGTTCTGGATGCGGCAGTACACAGTGGACGCATTGCCCTACGAGCTGATCGAAGCCGCGCGCATGGACGGGTGCAGCATGATCCGGATCTTCTGGAACGTGTGCCTTCCCGCCGTCCGTCCGGCGGCAGCGATCCTCGCGATGTTCACGTTCATGACGTCCTGGAACGACTTCCTGTGGCCGCTGGTGGTGCTCGACGCGGGCAATCCGACCGTCCAAGTGGCACTGGAGAAGCTGCAATCCGGCTACTACGTCGACTATTCGCTGGTGCTCGCGGGCACCACGCTGGCCACGATTCCGATCCTCATCGTCTTCCTCCTGCTCGGCCGCCAGATCGTGGCCGGGATCATGCAAGGCGCCGTGAAAGGGTGACCATGTCCGCACAGCCGATCCCCGACGTGCTCGCGTTCCCGGACGCGTTCGTCTGGGGCGCCGCCACGGCGGCCTTCCAGGTCGAGGGTTCGACCACAGTGGACGGACGCGAGACGTCCGTCTGGGACACCTTCGCCGCACGGCCAGGCGCGGTCGCCGGCGGCGACACTGGCGACCCGGCCGCCGACCACTACCGCCGTTACGCCGACGACGTGGCGTTGATGCGCTCTCTCGGACTCACCGCGTACCGATTTTCCCTGTCCTGGCCACGAATTCTGCCCTACGGCAAGCCGGAGCCGCGCGGGCTGGAGTTCTACGACCGGCTTGTGGACCAGTTGCTGGCGGCGGGCATCCAGCCGTGGGCGACCCTGTATCACTGGGATCTTCCACAGTCGCTTGAGGACCGTGGCGGCTGGACTGCGCGCGACACCGCCTACCGGTTCGCCGAGTACGCCGAGACCGTCGCGGCCCGGCTCGGCGATCGCGTGGCGAGCTGGTCGACGTTGAACGAACCGTGGTGCGCGGCAATGCTCGGCTATGGCTCCGGCGTCCACGCGCCCGGCCGGACGTCACCGGAGGGCGCGGTGGCCGCGGCACATCACCTGCTGCTGGGGCACGGGCTGGCGATGGATGTGCTCCGGCAGCACACCAGCTCCCCGTCCGGGATCACGCTGAACCTGTACCCGGTCGTCGCGGACTCAGCCGACCCTGCTGACGCCGATGCCGTCCGCCGGATCGACGGGCTGCAGAACCGGTTGTTCCTCGACCCGCTGCTGCGCGGGGGCTATCCCGCCGACCTGCGCGAGGACCTGGCCCGGTTCGGCTTCGACGCCGTGGTGCGCGACGGCGACGAGGCAGTGGTCGGCAAGCCGATCGATTGGCTGGGCGTCAACTACTACCGCGGCTACCGGGTGGCCGGTGCGGCGCGGGCGGGAAGCACCCCGGCTGGCCGGGAATGGCCGGGAGCGCAGCAGGTGCACTTCGTCCCGGATCTGGCCGCGCCGCGCACGCATTCCGGCTGGGAAGTGCAGCCCGCCGGGCTGACCGAATCGCTGCTGCAGGTGCATCGGGATTACCCGCCGGTACCGTTGTACGTCACCGAAAACGGCGCGGCGTATCCGGACGTGCTCCGCGACGGCGAGATCTCCGACGACGATCGTGTCGCTTTTCTCGACGCGCATTTGCGGGCCGCGCACGACGCGCTGGCCCAGGGAGTGGATCTGCGCGGGTATTTCTACTGGTCGTTGCTCGACAATTTCGAATGGGCCGAGGGGTATGCGAAACGTTTCGGCCTGGTGCACGTCGACTACCGGACCCAGCGGCGCACGCCGAAGCGCAGCGCGCGGTGGTATGCGGAGGTGATCGCGCGCAACGCGCTGAGGTGACCTACTCCCGGGTTTACTCGCGCCGCCAGGAAAGACTTTCTCCTCGGTTTTCGCGTCACGTCGCCCGGACACGGCCGTCGGACCAGTGCCGGGGCCGCCCCGAACGGCCCCGCGAGCGGAGACTGGGAGTGTCCGATGACGGTGCGGAGCCGGGTGGCCGACGAGGTCACCACGTGGCTGACCGGGGAATTCGCGGGCCGGGTGCCCGCCGAAGCGGTCGAGGTGGTGGTGCGCGCGGCCGGGCGCGACCTCGACGGCAGAGTGGTCCCGGACGACCGCGGCGACCTGCTCTATCGAGTGGCGCGGGCCCGGCTGGTGCGGATGCTCTCCGCGCCCGAGGCGCCGCGCATCCCGCGTTCACGCCGGTAAGCGCTCGGCGTTCGGCCCCCGGACACGCGTTGTCCGGGGGTTAGCGCCACGTCCGGACCTTCTCCGGTGGCACGAAGTGACCGGACGCATGCCGACTGTGTTCGACGCGGCCCTCGAGCGGTTACGAGCCCGGCAGCACCCGGCTGCTCAACGGCGCGTGCGAGCGCTCCGGCGGCCACCAGACCTGCGCGGGCGGCGGGGGAACGTCATCGTCCGGAAGCTCGAGTGCGTCCGCGCCGCTCTGCCAGCGGTTCCAGTGCACGGAGCACAGT
Organism: Amycolatopsis sp. NPDC003676; assembly: GCF_053587275.1. Lineage (NCBI taxonomy): Bacteria > Bacillati > Actinomycetota > Actinomycetes > Pseudonocardiales > Pseudonocardiaceae > Amycolatopsis > Amycolatopsis sp. NPDC003676. The sequence continues at coordinate 1,865 of NZ_JBSFNS010000147.1, read as the reverse complement.
CCGCGCCACAAGGAATCCTCCGCACAGTCCCGCCGACGGCACCTGCGTACCTGCTGCCCGCTATCAATCACGTCCACGACTCCAAACCAGCGCTCAACCTCCCCGCCGGCTCCAGTCTGCCCCGGCACCGGCGGGAACGCCTCGTACTCGAGCCAACACAACCCTTGTGCAGCAACGGAACGAGCGATCTCACCCTACTCCAGGCACCTGTGCGCGCACCGCGCGACCACAGTGCACTCTTTCAGCGGTTGACGGTTCACCGCTTGCCCTTTCCGCACGAATACTTTGTGCCGCAACGGAGAGTCAGCGCGTGACGGCGCACGGTAGATATGTCCACAATGGATGATCACTTGGCGGGGTGGTTCGCGTCGTACTCGTGCGCCGCGGTGCGCTGGGTGCGGGTGCGCAGGAGGTGTTCGTCCGGGGAGTCGTCCACATCGGCCAGTCCGAGTGCGACCGCGCGGCGGATTTGTTCGCGGTTGTCGCGGACCACGGAGGAGAAGAAGTCGTCGATGCGTGGGTCCAAGAGGACTTCCAGGAGGACCCGGAAGGACGTGTCCACGGTGGCGCGGACGATTTCGTCGTGGAACGGGAGCCTGCGCAGTTTGCCCAGTTGCGGGTCCTCGGAGATCTTTTCGGTGATGATGGCGCGCAGTTCGGTCTTGTTTTCGCTGAGGGATTTGGCGAGGTTTTCGGGGTAGTTGCCGGTTTCCAGAACCTTGACCACCTCGTCCAGGACGGCGATGGTCACTGGTTTTTTGATGGCGCGGACGATGGGTTCGGAGAGTTTGTCCACCAGGCGGTAGGTGAATTGCTCGCCCACGGCTCGGTCCGCGGCTCGGCCAAGGCGGATGATCAGGAGGATTACGCCCAGGACGTGGTGGTTTTGGGTGAAGGCCGGGTGGGCTACCGGGATCATCGCGAAGACTTCGTACCAGGTGCGGGCCAGGAAGGCGGCTCGCCAGCCTTGTTTGCGCCAGCGGTGGAGGAGTTCCAGGAAGAAGATGGCGCAGATGGTGCAGTCGGCGATGAAGAACCAGTGGCTGATGTCCGGCGGGGGCGGGCTGATGAGGAGCCAGCCCAGCATTCCGGTGGAGACTACGGCTAGGGCAAGCATGATCCAGTCGTCTGCCCGGACGTTGCCGGGGAGGATGCCGCTGTTGAGTTCGGCTTGGGCCGAACGGCCGGTGGTCATGCTGGCTCCCCTGTTCCCTGGTTGTTGCCGGGGGTGATGATCCCATGCTTGCGCGCGTGGGGCTGGGAATCATGTGGGGGCGTGGCGGACGGCTCGTGCTTCGCACATCGCGTCCGATTCTTGCGTGGGGCACCCCGAAGCCTGATTGTCATGACGGTCTGGGGTGGCTTGTCAGGGCTGGAAAGATGCCTTGACAAGCCACCCCAGACCGCATTTTGGCTTCGTATCGGGGTGCGGGGGGTGTGGGTGCCTGGTGAGTCGGGTGCGCTGGCTGCGGTTTTGTTGGTGGGCCGCGCGGCTTGGGAGCGTTGGCGGGTTGGGCGTGCGGGCGCGGTTGGGTGGGCGGGTGGGTGCGCGGCTTGGTTGCCTGGTCGGGTGCGGTTCGCGGCGGAGGTTCGCGCCCCAATGCGGCATTGGGTGCGTCTGATGCACCGAACGCCACATTGGGTGCGTCGCGGTGACGGCAGGCGGCAAGGCGGCGACGCGGCACGGCGGCGAGGCGGTCCGTGAAGGGCTCCTTGAGGGAATCTGATTCCCTCAAGGAGCCCTTCACGGACTTGCGGCGAGGCGCGGGCGACCCTCTCGCACGCGGAGCGTGCTGAGGGAGGTCAAGCGGGACGTTGCCGGACCGCTCGTACGCGTCACCGGAGCGCGGCACCTCAGCGGTGAG
>NZ_JBSFNS010000146.1:0-17336 GCF_053587275.1 Amycolatopsis sp. NPDC003676 | reverse complement strand
CGCGGCGAGGTCGGTCCAGTTCGTGGACGATCCGCCGAGCCCGTGCACGTACACCGCGGGCGTGCCGTCGGGACCGGGCGTGTGCCGGATGTGCAAGCCGTCTTCGACCGTTCCCGGCCAGGCTGGCAGCGCCCCGTCGAGCGGCGGAAGGGGCGTAGTCGACAATGGCACGTGGGTCACCGGCGGGCGGACCGCCGCCGCGGCCGTGGGGCGGGAGGTCGTGGTCGTCACGAGTCCAGGATGCCTGACCCTTGGCATTTCGGGCGTACCCACGAGTAATGTCAGGTTCACTTCACGCGGTGGTGAACCCGCCCGGCGAAGGCTGCGGACGGAGGAAGAATGACGGAGATGGCGCGACTGCAACGAGGCGTCCGGTTGCCAAGGACCGAGCGCCGGGCCCAGTTGCTGACAGCCGCGCAGCGCGTCTTCGCCGAGCACGGCTACCACGCGGCGGCGATGGACGAGATCGCCGAAGAGGCCGGCGTCAGCAAGCCGGTGCTCTACCAGCACTTCCCCGGCAAGCTCGACCTGTACATCGCGCTGCTGGAAAGCCACGTCGACGACCTCGTCGGCCGCGTGCAGGGCGCGCTGAACTCCACCAGCGACAACCGCCAGCGCGTCCCGGCGACGGTCGGCGCGTTCTTCGACTTCGTGAACAACGACGCGGGCGCGTTCCGCATGGTCTTCGAATCCGACCTGCGCGGCGAGCCCGCCGTGCAGGAGGCGGTGGACCGCGCGACCTCGGCCAGCGTCGAGGCCATCACCGAGACGATCACCTCCGACGCCGGGCTGGACGAGGAGAAAGCTCGCCTGCTGGCGGTCGGCCTGGTCGGGATGAGCCAGGTCAGCGCGCGCTACTGGCTGCAGCACAACCAGTCGATGAGCCGCGAGGACGCCGTGGCGCTCACCGCGAACCTCGCCTGGCGCGGCATCGGCGGCGGTTTCCCGCTCAAGGACAACTGACTCCGTGCCCGTCGTGGCGGTGCCGGGCACGCTCTGCAGCCCGCGAATCTACGCACCGCTGGCCGCCGCACTGCCGGACGAACTGGACGCGGTCGACTGGATGACCGCGCCAGGTCCGTGGCGGATCGAAGACATCGCGGCGCGAGTCGCCTCGCGAATCGAGCAGCACGGCGGTCCGGTCACCTTGATCGGGCATTCCACCGGCGGCTGTATTGCGACGGTCGTCGCGGCCACCCGGCCGGATCTGGTGTCCGGGCTGCTGCTCGCGAACACCGGCGCGCACATGCGCGGCCACGGCGACGTCGACCGGATCCTCACCACGATCGCCTCCGCCTGGGGTCCTGACCTGCACGCGGGCGTGCTCGACCGGTCCTTCGCCGTCCCGTTGCCGCCGGACCTGCGCGCCGAACTGCTCGCCTACGCCGCCCGCATCCCGGCCGAAGCCGCGCTGGAAGTCCTGACGAGCCAACGGGATCTGGACCTCACGCCGCGGCTGGCGTCGATTCGCTGCCCGGTCACGGTGCTGCACGGAATTCACGACCGGGCCCGCACTCTCGCTGACGCTCAGCACCTCGTCGACCATCTGCCGGACAGCGAACTCGTCACCGTCGAGACCGGGCACTCCCCGATCTGGGAAGACGTCCCGGCCACCGTCGCCGCGCTCGAACGGCTCCGCTAGCTCACTCGCGCGGTTTTCGCTGGCGTGGCACCGATCTGGCTGCCCCGGGCAGTTCGACCAGCAGCTGCTCGAGATGGTCCGGCAGCGCGCCGCGCGGATCGGTCAGCCAGGCGTCGGATTTGCTTCGCCGGGACGGTTGTTCCCCGTCGGACAACAAGGCGACGTAACAGCCGTAGTCGATGGCGAACCCGTCGTAGAGCGTTCCCGGCCGCTTTCGGCTGACGATGCCGCGCCGCACCAAATGGACGAGCCGGGCGTCGTACAGATCGCGCATCGCCGGATCGTGGGCGCCACCAGTGTGTTCGAGCAGGAAAGTCCGAGAACGCCGACGGCCGACCACCTCGTCGACGAGCCACCGCAGCAGCGTCAAAGCTGGTTCGTTTCCGGTGATCGCGGCGTATTTGTCGCGCAGATACCAATCTTGCGCCGCCTGCCGCACGTGCCGGATCCCGATGGTCGCGGTGTTCGCGTGCTGCGCGGCCAACGCGGCGATGTTGATCGCGTCCCGGGGCACGCCTTCGGCCGCGCGCACGAGTTCGGGAAACGCGGTGCGGCTGAACGCGGTGGCCACGAATTCCGCCGGATCGTCGGTCACCGGCATCCGCGGTCGTACGTGATTGAGGAACAGCTCGGCGAAAAACTGTCTCGACTGGCTTCGGCCGTGGTCGAACAGGAGCACGTCGTCGAAGCTGACCGCGGAGGCCGCGTCCGCGCCGACCTCGATGCCGACGTAGTCGCCTTCCCGTCCTGGTTCGCGGAACCGGGACCGGCGTTCCATCGCCGCGATCTTGACCGTCGCCCCGCGCGTCGGGAGCACGCTGCGGCGCAGCAGATCCGCCAGCAACGGTTGCAGCTCAAGGGGAATCGCACTCCACTCGTCCAGCAGCAACCACAGCCGAGCCGGTGCCAGCGCCGCCGTGATCCGCGCCAGCGCCCGGCTGAGCGGCCCGAAGATGACCTGGTGATGCTCGATTCCGGTGCGCCGCAACCGATCCGAAGCCGTCACCGAATGCCGGCTGCTCCCCGACATCGTCACCTGACCGCGCGGACCACCCGGCCCCCAGGACGCGGAAGCGCCCGCACCAGTTGACTTCTCCGCGGATCCCCCGACGGTCGTCTCCCGTTCGACATTGCCGACGACCTCGACCGTCGTCGCCGCCTCGGTCAGCTCGTCCAAGCCCTGCAGCAGGTCTTCCTGGTCCGAAACCCTGGTCTCGATCGCCGTGGTCAGCAGCTGCTCGTGCACCGCTTCCAGCGTGTCGACCAGCAGCTGCGTGCCGCGAAGCGATACCGGCAGCTGCTGATTCGCGTACAGGCCACTAGTGGAACCGATCGTGCGCAAATCCAGATATACCGCGACATCGTGGGTCTCTTCGACCAGATCGGCCAAGTACAGCAAGGCATGCGTCTTACCGGTTCCGCGGCGGCCGTACAGGATCTGATGATCCGCGGAATGCAGCATCGCCGAGAACGACCCGGCCACCACGAAGGTTTTGGCCAGCGTATGCCGGTCCACGCTTTCCGCTCGCCGGGAAATCGCCATCAGGCTCCGGTTGACGTGCGCGCTCAGCGGCTGGCCCATGCCCGTCCTGTTCCGTCGGCGACATCCCAGCCACCCAGCGTGACATCGCCGGGCGGCCGGGAACAGCCGACAGTCAGGTACGAGCGCGAAAGAGGCGAACGCGCACGGTTACGAATGTGTGGCTCTCGTGAGTGTTTATGCCGGTTCTAACCGGCATAAACACTCACGAGACGCGCAACAAGGCTCCGATCCGGGTCGCGACCTCGCCCGCCCGCTCCTGCGGCAGCATGTGCCCAGCACCGGGAAAACGGACAAACTCCGCGTCCGGCAGCTCCTCCGCGATCACCTTCGCGTGCGGAAGCGGGCAAAGCCGGTCCTTCTCCCCCGCCAGCACCACGGACGGGGTACCGCGCAAAGTCGCCAGCGCGACGCGGCGGTCATGCGTCGAAATCGCGTCCTGGAACGCGCCGAGGCTCGCCGGATGCGCGCACAACAGCTGATCCGCCACGAGCCGCAGATCCGCGCGGCGCGGGTGGTCGCCGAAAACGAGGAACCGCGCGCCCGAACGCACCATCGCCGGGCTCAACGGCAGCCGCTCGCCTTTGCGGTGCGACAACGCTTTCGCCAGCCGACGTTCGAACCGTGCGGAGAACTGGCCCGCCATTCCGGGCAGCCCCAACGTGATCCGGTCCATCTGCCCGGACGACGTCGCCACGAACGCCGTCCCGACGACCCGGTCGCGGACCAGTTCGGGATGCCGCTCGGCCAGCGCCATGATGGTCATGCCGCCCATCGAATGCCCGGCGAGCACCAGCGGACCTGAGGGCACACGGGCCGCGATCAGCTCGGCCAGATCGTCGGCCAGGCGCGGAATCGTCCCGGTTTCCTTGGTGGCGGCCGCGGAACCGCCGTGTCCGCGCAGGTCGTAGCGCAGCGTCCGGACGCCAGGCCCGAGGTGGTCCATGACGCCGTCCCACGTGCGGTGGTCCTGCGTCCAGCCGTGCACCAGCACCAGTGTCACCGCGGCATCAGCCGGGCCGCTCATTTCGACGTGCAGCGCACAGCCGTCGCTGGTCACAAACCGATGCTCCCGCGCCGGATTGCGCAGCCGCTCAACGGTAGTCACTTGCCCTCCGGAAGCAGGAAAGACTTGCGCCAGAACGGTTTCCCTGGCAACCCGACCAGACCGGACTCCTGCAGGAACGGCATGATCTTCTCCCCCGCCCACGCGATCGTCGCGCGCCAGTGCGGGTTGTTCAGCGCCGTCTCGACGCCCTCGCGCGGCCGGATCCCGACCGCCTTGTAGACGTTCGGGTTGATGAACGCCCGCGTCACGAAGTACGAGATCAGCGCGATGCTGAACTGCTGGTAGGCGACCTCCGCACGGCCGAGTTTCGCCATCCCGCGAGTGACTTCCTCGCGGGCGAAGGTGACGTGCCGCGCCTCCTCCAGCACGTGGATCCGGTTCACCATCCGCACCAGCGGCTGGATCTCCTCGTCGTTCATCTGCTCGCGCTGCAGCCGGTCGAGCACCTCCTCGGCGACCAGGATCGCGCCGTAGCGCGCCGGGCCGTAGGAAATGGTCGGCATCAGCTTCGCGAACTGCCGCAGCACCGGCACCGGACCGTAGGTCGGGCAGCCGATCCGCGCGGACATCCGCGCGAACATCGTGGAGTGCCGGCATTCGTCGGCGATCTCGGTGAGCGCGAACTGCGCGTGCGCCGTCGTCGGGTCCTGTTCGTAGACCTCCTTGAGCAGCATCTGCATCAGGAGGATTTCGAACCACAGCCCGGTGGTCGCGATGCTGGCCATCTCGTGTTTGCCCAGCTCGATCCGCTGCTCCGGGCTCAGCCGGTCCCAGAGCGGGGTGCCGTACAGCGACGAGCGCTCCGGCAGGATGTACCGCTTGCCCTCCACGAGGGGCGCGTCCCAGTCGATGTCGACGTCCGGGTCGTAGAACTTGTTCGCCGCCGACTTCAGCAACCGCTGTGCCGTCGCCTCCCGGTCGGTCACCTTGAGCGTCCGCGTCATCATCAGCCCCTTCCAGCGCCTGACTCGCCGTTGAATCGAGAAGCCGCGTCCCGCTGTCGCCGCAGAACATGTAACCTGCGGTAACAGTTACCTCTGGTAGCATGACCTTCGTGATCGAACGTGTCAAGCGCTCCAGCAAGCAGTCCGGCAAGCAGGCAGCCGACACCGAACCGAGCACCGGGGACGCCCGCCGCGACCGCTGGCGCAAGCACCGCATCGCCCGCCGCGCGGAGTTCGTCGAGGCCGCTCTGCGCGCGCTCGACGCGCACGGTCCAGACCTCGGCATGGAGGACGTCGCGGCGGAAGCAGGCGTCACGAAACCCGTGCTGTACCGGCATTTCGAGGACAAGGCCGACCTGTACGTCGCACTCGGCCAGCGCGGCACGGAGATCCTTTTCGAACGGCTGATCCCGGCGATCAACGCGGAACTCGCGCCGGTGCCTCGGATCCGGATGGCGCTCGACTCGTTCTTCGGCGTCATCGAAGAACACCCGAACCTGTACCGCTTGCTGGCACACGGCGGACTGCCGGGCAAAACCACCGATTCGGACGTCGTCGCGGAGGACAAAGAGGTCATCGCGACCGCGCTGACCGCGCTGCTCGGCGACTACATGCGGATGTTCAACATGGACTCCGGCGCGGCCGAACCGTGGGCGCACGGGATCGTCGGCATGGTCCAGAGCACCGGCGAATGGTGGCTGGACCGGCGCTCGATGGGCCGCGATTCGGTGGTCGAGTACCTCACCCAGATCATCTGGGCGGCGATCGACGGGCTCACCCGCCAGCAAGGCGTGGTGATCGACCCGAACCTGCCGCTCGAGGAGAACAAGGTCGTCCAGCTCGGACGCACCGAAGACGAGTCGGACAGCGACGCAGGCTGACGAGAGGACCCCGGATGAGCGACGACGAAGACGGCTACACGGGCTCGGCGACGCTGGTCGTCGACGGCACGGAAATCACCGCGGACGTCGATCTGCGCGGCTATTTCCAGCCGATCGACGGGTATTACCACTGGTACGGCCGCGTCGCCGCGGACCCGAAGCTGGCCGAGACGGTCGGCGGACGCAAGAAGGCCTGCGAGGTGCGGGTCGGCGAGCACACCGCCGAGGGCGAACTGTCCGATCCGGACCCGTGGGGCCGCTACCGGCTCACCGGCACGTCCACGCCGCCGTTCGCGGTCCCGAAGACGCTGGCCGAGGTCGAAGAGGCCACCGCCTGACCGGTCCCCAAAAGTCGTGAAGGGCCCCTTGAAGGAATCAGATTCCCTCAAGGGGCCCTTCACGGACCTCTGAAGCTCGGCTGGGCTCAGTCGCCGACGCCGAAGCCGACCTTGCGGACGTCGGACGGGGCGATCTCGACGTATGCGATGCGGTCGGACGGGACCAGGTACTTGCGGCCCTTCTCGTCGTTGAGGCGGAAGAGCCCGTCACCGGCCGTCAGGGCCTCGGCGACCAGCTTCTCCACCTCTTCGGGAGTCTGGCCACTGGACACCACCAGCTCGCGCGGCGTGTCCTTGATGCCGATCTTGACCTCCACGTGGGACCTCCGCTGAAAACTCGTTGTGACTACGCCCGGCAAGGCTAACCGAAGCGGGCCGCCCCGGTGGCGTGCGACCAGCAGGTGATTCGCGACCACTCGCTCAGCCCAGCCCCAGCGCCTGCATGCGCTTGGTGTGCCCTTGCTGCAACCGGCGGAACAGCGCGCCGATTCCCGCGAGATCGCCGGAACCCGCGACGATGAGTTCGGCCAGGCCATCGCGTTCGGCCACCACGTATTGCGCCTGGGTAAGCGCCTCGCCGAGCAGCCGCCGTCCCCACAGCGCGAGCTTGTCGCGGGCCTTCGGATCGGCCTTGATCCCGGCCGCGACTTCGCGCTCGGCGAACGCCGAATGCCCGGTGTCGGCGAGCACGGTCAGCACCAGGTCCTTGGTCTCGGGGTCGAGCCAGCTCGCGATCTCGCGGTAGAGATCGGCCGCGAGCCCGTCCCCGACATACGCCTTGACCAGCGATTCCAGCCACGACTTGGGCCGGGTGGAGCCGTGCCACGCGTCCACTTGCGACACGAACGGGGCCATCGCGTCCTCGACCGCGACGCCGTTCGCGGCCAGATGCTTCGTCAGCAGATCGAGGTGCCCGATCTCGGCGGCCGCCATCGACGCGAGCGCGGCGCGGCCGGCGAGCGTCGGCGCGCTGCGGGCGTCCTCGGCCATCCGGTCGAACGCGGACAGTTCCAGGTAGGCGATCACGCCGAGCAGGTCGACGACGCCTTCGCTGATCGCGGGCGGGGAGGTCGGGGGCGCGGCAGCTTCAGCGGGGTCGGTCACGGCGACGAGGGTATCGCCGAACCGCAGGCCCGCGCCGCGAAGAGACCGATCCCACGCCGCGCCGCCGCGCCCGGTATTCCCCGGAAAACACCTGACCAGGTACAGTGGGATCGGATAAACAGAGCTTCGCCGCGCCGGACCGGCTTTTTCCGAGAGGTCCCTGGAGCGGCGGGAACCAGGCGAGCGGCCGGTGCCACCAGGGCGACCGGGGTTCGCCGCAAGTGTGCGTGCACGCCTCCTAGCGGCATTCCCGGGAGGGCGGCTCCGGCACCACTGGCCTCCAGCAGACGAGGCCGCAGGTGCGAGTCAGGCCCCCGGTCGAGTGTCGAGTGACAACCGGCCTGTGCGCGCTGGTCACGAGAGAGGCGATCACCCTGACCGCAGAACAGTCCACAACCGAACAGACCGAACCCGCGCAGGCCACCGCCGCTGTCGCCCTCGAGCACAGCGAAAACGGACCGGCCGCGCTGGACACGTCGCACCCGCTGCAGGCCGGTGCCCCGGTGGCCGAGGAGTCGCCGACGTTCGCGTCGTTCGGTGTGAAACCCGAAATCGTCAAAGCGCTCGGCGAAGCCGGAATCGAGCGCACCTTCGCCATCCAGGCGCTGACCCTTCCGCTCGCCATGGCCGGCGACGACCTCATCGGCCAGGCCCGCACCGGCATGGGCAAGACGCTCGGCTTCGGCGTCCCGCTGCTGCACCGCGTGCAGGTGCCCGGCGACGGCACCCCGCAGGTGCTGGTCGTGGTCCCGACGCGCGAGCTGTGCATCCAGGTCGCGAACGACCTGAAGGGCGCCGGGAAGCACCTCGGCATCCGCACGCTGGCGATCTACGGCGGACGGCCGTACGAGCCGCAGATCGAGGCGCTGCGCAAGGGTGTCGACGTCGTCATCGGCACGCCAGGGCGGCTCCTCGACCTCGCCGAGCAGCAGCACCTGGTGCTCGGCAAGATCCGCGGGCTCGTCCTCGACGAGGCCGACGAGATGCTGGACCTGGGCTTCCTGCCGGACATCGAGCGGATCCTCCGGATGGTGCCGGACGAGCGGCAGACCATGCTGTTCTCCGCCACGATGCCGGGCCCGATCATCACGCTCGCGCGCACGTTCCTGAACCAGCCCACGCACATCCGGGCCGAGGAGAACGACGCCGGCGCGATCCACGAGCGCACCTCGCAGTTCGTCTACCGGGCGCACTCGATGGACAAGACGGAGCTGATCGCGCGGGCGCTGCAGGCCGAAGGCCGCGGGCTCACGATGATCTTCAGCCGCACCAAGCGCACCGCCCAGAAGATCGCCGACGACCTGGTGGAACGCGGTTTCGCGGCCGCCGCCGTGCACGGCGACCTCGGCCAGGGCGCGCGTGAGCAGGCGCTGCGCGCGTTCCGCTCGGGCAAGGTCGACGTCCTGGTGGCGACGGACGTCGCGGCGCGGGGCATCGACATCGACGACGTCACGCACGTGATCAACTACCAATGCCCCGAGGACGAGAAGACCTACGTCCACCGCATCGGCCGAACCGGCCGCGCGGGTCGCACGGGTGTCGCGATCACTCTCGTCGACTGGGACGAGGAACCGCGCTGGAAGCTGATCTCGGACACGCTGAACCTGGATCTGGCGGAGCCGATGGAGACGTACTCGTCGTCGCCGCACCTGTTCAGCGACCTGGGCATTCCCGAGGGCACGAAGGGCCGCCTGCCGCTGTCGAAGCGCACGCGGGCCGGCCTGGCCGCCGAAAAGGAGGAAGACCTGGGCGGCAAGCGCCGGGGCCGTCGCGGCTCTGCTGGGCCTTCTTCTGATGAGGAAGCGCCGCGCAAGCGCAACCGCGCCCCGCGCAAGCGAACCCGCGGTGGCGCCCGCTCGGCCGCGGCGATCGAAGCCGCTGACGCCGCCGCCCCGGCCTCCTCGGGTTCGGACCAGCAGGAAGACCGCCCCCGGTCGCGCCGCCGCACCCGCTCGGGCGCGGACGCGACCGGCCCGGCGACGTCCACCGGCAACGCCACCCCCGCGACGACGTCCGACTCCGGAGAAACCGGAGACCGCCCGGCACGCCGCCGCCGTCGCCGTCGTCCGTCCGCATCTGATACACCTGCGTCGGCAGACTGAGCGACACACCGGGGAGTCAGTTACGTGAACGACCACGGGAACGGCGAAACGCCCCCCGAACCTGGATCGAACGTAGCGGGCACTCCCGCGAATCCCGACGAACGCCCCCGGCCGGACCTTCCGGCCGGGGTGCCCGTCTCGGATGAGGACGCTGGTTCGTCGCCGGATGCTTCGGGTGCTGCAGGCGGTGACGAGTCGGCTAAGACTGCGTCTGCGGGCCTGAACCCGTCGGCTACGGACGCCGATCTGCCGGCTCCCGGGGGCTCGGCCGAGAAGTCTTCAGCCGAACTTGCTTCAGCGGCTGGGAACCCGGTCTCGCCGACCTCCAGCAGCCAAACTGACGCGGCTTCTGCTGAGCCAGCCGAGGCCGCTCCAGGCTCCGATGTGCCAGCCACCGGCAACGTTTCCGCTGCTGGCTCGGCCGTTTCCGGCTCACCGGCCACCGGCCCCGCAACACCAGCCATCGGCAACATTTCCGCCGCTGGCTCAGCCTTTTCCAGCTCACCGGCCACCAGCAACGCTTCCGCCGCTGGCTCAGCCGTCTCCAACTCACCAGCCACCGGCCCCGCAACACCAGCCACCGAACAGGCTTCCGCCGAGGCAGCTGCAAGCTCCGCCACGCCAGCGACCGGCGACTCCGCCGGAAACACCTCCGCATCAGCCGCTTCGCAGGCCGCAGGCCCCGGCGCGCCAGCCTCCGGCGACTCCGCCGCATCAGCCATGCCCGGCTCGCAGGCCGCAGGCCCCGGCGCGCCTGCCACCGGCGACTCCGCCGCATCAACCATGCCCGGCTCGCAGACCGCAGGCCCTGTCGCGGCAACCACCGAACAGGCTTCCGCCGAGCCACCCGCGTCGGCCCCCCGGCACGCAGGCCCCAACGCCCCGATCCCGCCGGTCACTCCCGAGGAGCAAACCGGCCCGATCGCGCGCGTCACGGACGCCGGGGTCGCCAGCACCCCCGCCGAGCCCTACGGTTCCGAAAACCTCCTCCCCCGCCGATCCTCGACGAATCCCGTTGCGACGCCAGGAAAAGCCCGCCGCTCGCCGTGGAACCGAGGGCGCGACCGCATGATCGCGGGCGCGATTGTCGTGGTGGTCGCAGTGGTCGCCGCGATCGTCGCGGCCACGAGCGACAACCTGCACACCAGCCGCGCCCTGGCGGATCAGCCGCACGCCCTCCCCGCGCCGCCGTCCGTGGTGCCTGGATCGATGACGCAGCTGTGGCAAGCGCCGAGCTCCGCGACACCGATCCCGATCGGACAGTCCGACACCGTCACCACCGCGGACGGCAGCGAGGTCGCCGGCCGCGATCCGCTCACCGGGCAGATCCGCTGGCACTACACCCGCGAAAACCTGCAACTGTGCACTGTGGACGCTGCCTGGGGCCGCGTGAACGCCGTGTACCACAAGACAATGGGCTGCAGCGAGGTCACTCAGCTCGACCCCGCGACCGGCCGCATCACCGCCCAGCGCAACGGCGACGCCGAACTGGGCACCCGCCTCGTCAGCGACGGCAGCCACGTCACGACCACCGGCAAACATCTCCTCGACACGTGGCGCGACGATCTCGTGAAGAGCATGGAGTACGGCAAAGTCCCGTTCCTGCAAAATGCGAACAAGCAACCGCGCCCCAACTGCACTTACGGAACCGTAGCAGTGGGCGCCGACAAAATCGGCGTGATCGAACGCTGCCCCGGCGACCGTACGGATCGCCTGACCGTCTACAAGGCGACCGCCGAGCACGAGGACGAACCGAAGGTCACCTACACCGCCCTGCTCGCAGGCAAGCGGGCCCGGGTCGTCGCGATGTCGGGCGACCTCACCGGCGTCCTGTTGCCGGATCAGAAGCTGTACGTCGTCTACGGCGCGGACGGCTCGCAAAAAGCCGCCTACCCCATGGATCTCCCCGCGTCGGACGTAGCGAATGAGCCGGTCGGCGGCACCGAAGCGACGACCCGCACCGCAGCCGGGATCTATTGGTACACCGGCTCGAAAACCGTCGCCCTGTCCCGAGACGACCTCTCGCCCCGCTGGACCCTGGACGGCACGCTCGGCCCCGGGATCACCTTCGCGACCCAGTTGGTAGTCCCCATCCGCGGCGGCCTGGCCGTGCTGAACGAAGAGAACGGCGCAACGCTGCGCACAGTCGGCGTCGACCGCGGCGCCTACGCGGGTCCGATCCGCCTCACCGCGCTAGGCCCGGTGCTGCTGGAACAACGCGGCCCGACCGTCGCTGCTCTTCGCTGAGCGCCTCAAAACCACCACAACACGCCGAACGCCACCCCCGCGACGACCAGCACCCCAGCCCCCGCCAACGCCGCCACCTTCCCGACCCGACGGTCGGCGATCCGTTGCAGCGCAAGCACAATCACCGCTGCCACCGGATGCCCGACGAGCTTGAGCACTCCCGGCCCGGACGCGCCGTTCACGAGACACAACACGCCGACGACCAGCACCCCGACGGCCAGGACTGCCATTCCAGCGGCGACCGAACCGGTGAACCCTCGCCACCACCTTCCACGGGGTTTGGGCCTCGCGGATGGTTCGATGTGCGCGGGTGCCGCTGATGCTTCATCGCCGCCGGGTGCGCTGTCTGACTCGGGTGTTTCGTGGATAACCGCGGCCGCGCGGCTCACATCGGTACTGTTGGCCGACGCCGGATCATGCATAACCGCAGCAGCGCCCACCTCGGCATTACCGGCAGACGCCGAGCCATGCATAACCGCGGCATCACTCGACGTCGAGTGATAGCCAACCTCTGCGCCATCGCTCACGACGCGCCCGTTTGCCGCCGAATCATGCATAACCGCAGCAGCACGCCCCGCCGCCACACGACTGCCCGCCGCCCCGCGCAGTGCCTCGCCGCGACCGGCAGCCGAGCAATCTTCCACCGTCGCGCCGTTTGAAGTCGCGCCATCATTCCTGCTCGCACTGTCGATGCGACCAGGAGCCGCGCCACGCGGCTCGGCGCTGTTGGCCGATGCTGAGTCATGGATAACCGCGTTCCCACCGTGCGCGAGACCTTCGACCGCAGGCGGGTCATGCACAACCGCAGAGTGACCCACCCTCGGGTCATGCGCGGCTTCTGCACCATCGAGCACCGTAGCGTTGTCCTCCCGCGACAACCCCCGCGACGCCACTGCCGCGCGCTTCTCCACCGCAGAACCAGCCCCAGCGCAGTCCTCGCTCGCACGGCCGCCGTCCGCGGTCGCGCCACCGCGCGCAACGGCACCGTCTCCGTTCAGGCTCGCGGTGTTGCGCGCATCCGAGCCATCGCTGTCCGCACGGCCGTTTCCCGCGTGAGCATCGGCGTCCTCAGCACGACGTCCGTCGCGAATCCCGCCCTGTTCAGCGGCAAGATCCGTTGTCACAGCAGCAAAATCCTTCCTCGCTACCCCGCGAATCCCCGACCCGCCACCAGCAGCACCGCGGCCCCGCGCACTAGCCGCACGGCGAGCCGTTTTCTCCATCTCCGGTGACGCCACGTTCCTCGGGTCCCATCCACGTCTCGGGAAATCCCTACGGCGCAAGCAAATCCCACGGCTGCGCGGCAGGAGCGGTCTGCTGTCCCGCCACGCAGCTCGGGCGGAAGTCGCACCATGCGCAGCGGCGGTCGGGGCGGGCGGGGAACAGCGTGTCTCCATCACCGCCAGCGTCCAGGGTATCCGCTGCCAACCGCAAATCTCCGGCGGTCTCCTCGGCGCGTTCCAAGTGCCGCTTCAAGGTTTCCGGTGTGTGTTCCGCCGCGGCGATCGTGCCGGACGGCAAATGGTGCAACTCGACCTTCGTGCACGGCATCCGCAAAGTGCGCGTCGCGGCTACGGCGTACATCGCCAAAGCCTGGGAAGCGCGGGCCTCGTGTTCGTCGGGTGCTCGGCGGCCGGTTTTGTAGTCCACGATCACCAGTTCGCCGCCGCGCTGGTCGATGCGGTCGGCCCTGCCTTCGATGATCATCGTGGGGCGGCCGCCGGTGGTGCTGACCGGGGCGGAGACCCAGCGTTCCAATCCCACCGGATCGTCGCTGACGTCGTTGTCCTCTACGTACTCCGCGACCCAGCCCTTCGCTCGCGCCCGGTAGCGCGCGGCCTGGTCGTCGTCCGCGAAACCGGCGTCCTTCCAGTGCTCGGACACCAGCGCGATCCCGCGCTGCGGCGTCCGTTTCGCCACTGGCAGGTCGAAAAGCGCCCGCAACGCGTTGTGCACCACCGCGCCCAGCGTGCTGTGCGCCCACGGCCCGGTGCGCTGCGGCGTCGGCCGGTCGAGATAAGCCAGCCGGTACCGGCGCGGGCAATCGTCAAAGGTGCTCAGCCGCGCCGGCGACACCTTGGTGAGCCGTTGCGGTTGCTCGACGCCGAAGTCGAACCCCATCTGTTCTTTCACGCCGCCCCCTTCCATCGACGCCCACGCTACGCACCCCCACCGACACTTTCCGGCGTGGCCCCGGCGCGACCCCGGCCCGGGCTAGCCGCCGGCGATGAAGCCCTGCACCGAATTCGCGACCAGCTCCACCGCGATCGCGGCGAGCAGCAGGCCGGCGATCTTCGCCAGGAGCGTGATGCCGCTTTCCTTGATCAGCCG
The DNA here is from genome assembly GCF_053587275.1 of Amycolatopsis sp. NPDC003676. Classification (NCBI taxonomy): domain Bacteria; kingdom Bacillati; phylum Actinomycetota; class Actinomycetes; order Pseudonocardiales; family Pseudonocardiaceae; genus Amycolatopsis; species Amycolatopsis sp. NPDC003676. The sequence goes on along the minus strand of NZ_JBSFNS010000146.1, from coordinate 3,138 downwards.
GATGACCACGCCGGAGAACCGCATGCAGGTGTACAGCACGAAATGCACGGTCACGATCGCCAGCGCCAGCGCGATGTACGCGCCCAGATGACCGTCGGCCTGGCGGACGAACACGATGGTCGCCGCGATCGCGCCAGGACCGGCCAGCAGCGGCGTACCAAGGGGAACGAGGGCGACGTTGACGTCCTCAGCCGCCTCGGGCTCGTTGCTGCCCGCGTTGCCGGTGAGCAGCTGCAACGCGATCAGCAACAGCAGCAGCCCGCCCGCACCCTGAAGCGCGGGGATCCCGATCCCCAGATACGCCAGGATCGCCTGCCCGGCCACCGCGAACAGCGAGATGACCAGCAGCGACACCAGCACCGCCTGCCGGGCCGCTTTCACCCGCGTCGCCATCGGTTTGCGGCCGACCAGACTGAGGAACACCGGCACCGTGCCCGGCGGGTCCATGATCACGACGAGGGTGATCGTCGCGCTCATGAAGAGCTTCGCGTCGAAGAAATCCGAGACGGCCATCTCAGCCCTTCACCACTTGGAAGCCGGTCGCCCGCCCCACCAATTCCTCCAGCTGGTCCGGTTCGGTCGTTTCCTGGCCGAGCCCGATGGTCTTGTTCGTGCCGTGATAGTCGCTGGACCCGGTGCGGATCAGGCCCAGCTCGTCGGCCAGCTCGCGGGTGCGCGCCCGGGTCGCCGGATCGTGGTTGGGATGGTTGACCTCGACGCCGGTCAGTCCGCGAGCCGTCAGATCGCGCAGGGTGTCCTCGCTGATCGTCGCGCCGCGGCTGAAGGCGAAGGGGTGCGCGATCACGGTAACCCCGCCGGCCGCGGTGACCATGTCAATCGCTTCCTCGACCGGAGTGTCGCGGCGCGCGACGTAGTAGCCGCGGCGGCTGTGCAGGTAGTCGCCGAAAGCCTCGTCGACGGAGCTGACCAGACCGGCCCGGACGAGCGCCTGCGCGAGGTGCGGCCGCCCCGCGGGCGAATCCTCGGGCAGCAGGCTCAGGATTTCGTCGGCGTCGACCGGGAGGCCGTCGGCGGCCATCCGCTCGGCCATCCGCCGCAACCGGGTGCGCCGTTCGACGCGCAGCCGCGTCTGTTCCGCGACGATCGCGGGCGCGGTCGGGTCGAAGAGGTACGCGAGCAGGTGCACGCTGATCTCGTAACCGGTGTCCGGGTCGATCGAGACCGTCGACAGCTCCGCACCGGGCACGAGCGTCATCCCGGCGGGCAGGGCGGCGGCGGCCGGTTCCCAGCCCGCGGTGGTGTCGTGGTCGGTGATCGCGACGACGTCGAGACCGGCACGCGCGGCAGCGCCGACGAGCTCGGCAGGGCTGTCGGTACCGTCGGAGGCCGTGGAGTGGGCGTGCAGGTCGATGCGCATCGGACCTATTCTCGACGATGCGCTGCGTCACCTCGGCGCCGGGACCAGTGCCGACGCGCCCGGGGTCAGCCGACCGGCTTCTTGCCCCGCGCCGCGCGCTGTGCCTTGATCATCGAGAACCGTTCGGCCTGCTTCTGCTTGTCGCCGAACACGAGCTCGGAGATCGTGTCGTAGAACTCCTCGGGCCGCGGCAGGTAGTCGATCCGGTTCAGCGCCTGGATCTGGCCCGCCGATTCGACGACCATCGTTCCGTAGCCCAGCATCCGGCCCCAGGCCGAACGCTGGTAGGTGAGGTCGGTGACCTTGCTGATCGGCATCATCAGCACCTTGGTGGTGAAGACGCCGGTGGTCATCACGAACCGTTTGTCGGTGACGACTAGCCGTTCGACCCACCATTCGATGATCACGTAGGCGAACCGCAGCACCACCGCCAGCGCGACGTACCAGAGGATGTTCTGCACCACCCACATCGAGGGCGGCAGCAGATACGACACCAGCACGCACACGATCAGCAGCGCGGCTGCTTCGAACGTGTCCCAGAGGAGCACCGCCCAGTGGCGGCGGATCCGGATGACCCGCCGCTCGGTGTCGAGGAGGTACTCGTCAGGGTCGCGTGGCGCGAACATAGTCCGAGGGTATCCCCTGCCGTCAGTGGAAGACGTTGCTGACGAACGTGATCACCGATTCGGCCGAGCTGCGGAGGAACTCAACAATGTTGCTGACAAGTCCCGCAGCATGTCCCGGCTGGGCGATCACGAAGAACAGCACCAACGCGATACCCACGAGTCCCGCAAGCTTCTTCGCGTTCACAGCGATCAATCCCGTCTCTTCCATGACACCCGGAAAACTGACTTTCTACGTTGTACCGCACTGACCACCCACGCGGGAGGAAAGTCCCGCGCATGGGTCAGCCAGCCGCTCGAAGTGTACCGTACGGCTACTCTCCGTGTACAGGTTCCTGAACGCTAGGGGGCGCGGCCGGGGTCGGCTACCTTCGCGGGATGGACCATCTCGAACGCTGCGTCGGCGGCATTGTGTTCGACGACCAGGGCAGACTCCTGCTCATCCGGCGCGCGAACGATCCAGGGAAAGGCCAGTGGTCGCTGCCCGGCGGACGCGTGGAACCGGGCGAAACGGACCACGAAGCGGTGGTCCGGGAACTCCGCGAAGAGACCGGACTGGACGTGAGACCGCACACATTGGCCGGGTCCGTCGTCCGCGGGGTCTACGACATCCACGACTACGAATGCACGTGGACCGGCGGAATCCTCACCGCGGGCGACGACGCCACCGACGCGCGGTGGGTCAACTCGGCCGAACTGGTCAATTTAGACGAAGCGGGCCACCTGGTGGACCAGCTCCTGATAACCCTGCGTGACTGGAATGAGTTGCCCGCCGCGTAACTCAGAGCGGTTATTTACGCATTGCCGACGACGGCGTCCGCGATTCGGAACGGATTGCGGAGTTGTCGGAAAGTTTCCCCATCGTTCAAGCATCCGCGATGAGCACGGAAAATGCGCGGAACGCGTATTCGATATCGCCGGACGCGCATCGGTTCGGGCATCGCAACCAGCTCGGAGCACTGTGACTGATGGGGTGAATGTGACACAGGTTACGCAGGGTGCGGAGGGGGGTCGTGAGTGGCGATCACGGTTCTAACCGGGATAGGCACTCACGACAAAAAACAAGGGAACCACGGGAAACACCAACCCCGGGGGGCCCGCCCCGCCCCCCCCCCCGGCCCCGGGGTGGTAAGGGAG
>NZ_JBSFNS010000145.1:0-17422 GCF_053587275.1 Amycolatopsis sp. NPDC003676 | reverse complement strand
AGCCGGTCGAAGTGCCCGCGATCCGGGCCCGCCTCCGCGATTTGCTCGGCGGCGGGCTTTCTCAGGGTTCCCCTCACGGACGATCAAGGCCGCAGGCGGTGCAGGTCGCGGGGGAAAAGCGTCGCCCCGCGCACGTTGGCCACGCCCAGCACTCGCGCGACCCACCGTTCCAGGCCGATCGCGAACCCGCCGTGCGGCGGCATTCCGTACGCGAAGGCGTCGAGGTAGTCGGAGTACTGCTCAGCCGACTCGCCGAGTACGGCCAGGTAGTCCGCGTACCGGTGGAGCCGCTGGCCGCCGGTGACCAGTTCCAGACCGCGGAAGAGCAGGTCGAAACTGTTCGACTTAACCGGGTTCGCTGGGTCCGGGTGGGTGTAGAACGGCCGTTTCGCCATCGGGTAGCCGGTTACGAACAAGAATTCCGACCCGTGTTCTCGCTCAGCCCATTCGCACAGCCATCGTTCGTGCGCGGGCGCGAGGTCGGGTTCTCCACGCGGGTCCTCGCTGGTATGCCGGGCCAGGAGTTCTTGTGCCGCAGTGAAATCGATCGACGGGATCTCTTCCGGTACCACCGGTGCGTCCGGGCCGGCTGCGGCGGCCATTCCCGCTATGACGTCGCGCAGCACTGCCATCACGTCATGATGGTCGGTGATGAAGCCCAGTTCCGCGTCGAGACTCGTGTACTGGGCCAGATGCCTTGCGGTGTCGTGGGGTTCGGCCCGGAAAACCGGCCCGACCTCGTACACGCGCTCGAACACGCCGACCATGGCCTGTTTGAAGAACTGGGGCGACTGGGCGAGATAAGCCGGGCGTCCGAAGTAGTCCAGCTGGAACACATTCGCGCCGGATTCCGTCGCGGTGGCAACGATCTTCGGCGTGTGGATCTCAGTGAACCCTTGGTCGTCCAGCACTCGCCTGAACGCCGCGACGCTAGCTGCAGCCACTTCAAACCGCCTGCGCAGCAACGGATGCCGTAACGCGACCGCTGCATTATCCAGCACTACCGGCAAACCAGCGGTCACGTCGGGCCGGTAAAGGTCAAACGGCGGCCGTTTCTCCGGTGCGGACAACACCTCCACCGTGGGCTCGCGCAGCTCAACCCCTTGCGGCGCTTGCGGATTGGCGACCACCTCGCCAGTGAGCCGCACGACGGTCTCCTCGGCGACCTCGGGCGGCTCGGCGAAAACCGCCTGCGCGGTCCCGGACCGGTCGCGGACGACGAGAAATGCCACGGATTTCAGCACTCGCCGGCGGTGGACCCAACCGGCGATCGTTGCGGTGGAGCCCACGCGGTCACGCAGGCAGGCCACCGGGGTGCGGGTACTCATTCCTTCTCCTGAGCGCACTCGGCGACCCCTTGGGGGTGCGGGCGAGAAGGGACACTCGCGGTGCCACCGCACCTTCGCCGCCGGACGGCGGCCTCGTTCTGACCGGATGACGGCGGCCGGGCCGGCGGGGCATTTCCTCCCCGCACTCAGGAGTGTCTTCGCGCTGGGCCGCGACGCTGCCTTCTCACCGGCGGCAGCTCTCTGTCCCTCGCCGTGCCCCGCGCTACTCGTCTCCGTCAACGTGTTGCCCGCAACGGTAAAACACCGCCGCCATCCGCGTCGCCTGATTTATCGCACGCCGAGCAGGTGCTCCAGTGCGAGCTGGTTGAGCCGGGTGAAGTGGTAGCCGCGTCGACCGGCGGCCTCGACATCGAATTCGTCGGCGGCCAGGTCGTCGAGGGTCTCGCCGGGCGAGAGCGTCGGCGTGGCCAGCTCCGGCACCCGCGACGCGGCAAGAGCTTCGGCGACTTCCGGATCGGCTCGGAACGCGCGGGCTTTCTCGCGCAGGATCAGGTACGTGCGCATGTTCGCCGCCGCGGAAACCCAGACGTCTTCGGGATCCTCGGTGCGCAGCGGTTTGTAGTCGAAGTGCCGCGGACCGTCGTAGCCGCCGTGTTCCAGGAGGTCGACGAGGAAGAACGCGCTGGTGAGGTCGCCGTGGCCGAAGATCAGGTCCTGGTCGTACTTCGGGCCGTGCTGGCCGTTGAGGTCGATGTGGAACAGCTTGCCCTGCCACAGCGCCTGCGCGATGCCGTGCACGAAGTTCAGCCCGGCCATCTGCTCGTGGCCGACCTCCGGATTCAGCCCGAACAGCTCAGGCCGGTCCAGTTGCGAGATGAAGCCGAGCGCGTGGCCGATGGTCGGCAGGAGGATGTCGCCGCGCGGCTCGTTCGGCTTCGGCTCCAAGGCGAAGCGGATGTCGTAGCCCTGCGAGATCGCGTAGTCGGCGAGGACGTCGAGACCTTCCTTGTACCGAGCGAGCGCGGCGCGGACGTCTTTCGCCGCATCCGATTCCGCCCCCTCGCGGCCGCCCCACAGAACGTACGTCTGCGCGCCGAGTTCCGCGGCGAGGTCGAGATTGCGCCGGACTTTGGTGAGCGCGTACCGCCGGATGTCGCGGTCGTTGCTGGTCAGGCCGCCGTCCTTGAAGACCGGATGGCTGAACAGGTTCGTCGTCGCCATCGGCACGCGCAGGCCGGTTTCCGCCAGCGCCTTCTTGAACTTGCCGATCGCCGCGTCGCGGTCCGGCTCGGTGGCGAGGAGGTCGTCGTCGTGGAAGGTGACGCCGTACGCGCCGAGTTCGGCCAGCCGGTGCACGCTTTCGACCGGGTCGAGCGGCGGCCGGGTGGCGACGCCGAACGGGTCGGCCGCGGGCCAGCCGACGGTCCACAACCCGAATGAAAACTTGTCCTCCGGCGCGGGGGCGTAGTCGGCCATGCCCGTCCCTTCATTTAGTTCACGATGTAGACTAAATACTGCGCCGCGGCCGCCCCGGCCGTCAAGAGCGGAGGTTGCGATGGAGCCGGTTCGGCATGACGCGATGCGGGCGCGGAACCTCGAGCTGGTGCTCGGCGAGATCAGCCGCGGCGGCCCGCTGACCCGCGCCGCACTGGCGGAGCTGACCGGGCTGACGAAGTCGACAGTGTCCACTTTGGTCGGCTCGCTGCTCGACGCGGGCTTCCTGGCCGAGACCGCCGCGGTGCGCGCGGGGGAACGCGGCCGCCCCGGCGTCGAGGTGTCGCTGAGCGGCGGGCGGATCGCGTCGCTGGGACTTGAGGCCAATGTGGACTACCTCGCCGCGTGCGTCTTGGACCTGACTGGCGCGGTACGCAGGTCCGTCCGAATCGAGCGCGACAACCGTGCTGTGCCAGCGGAAACCGTGCTGGAGGCGGTGCGGGAACTGGCTTCCTCGGAGCTGGCGGAGGCGCGCGAGCTGGGCTTGACCGTCGCCGGGGCGGTGCTCGCGGTCTCCGGCCCGGTGCGGGACGGCCTGGTGCTGAGCGCGCCCAACCTGGGGTGGCGCAACGTTCCGGTCGAGCTGGAGCTGCCGGTCCCGGTTTCAGTGGACAACGAGGCCAACCTCGGTGCGCTGGGCGAGCTGTGGTTCGGTGCCGGGACGGCGGATTTCCTTTATGTATCCGGCGAAATCGGCATCGGCGCGGGACTGGTGGTGGACTCGCGGTTGCTCCGCGGCACCGGCGGGGAGCTGGGACACGTGCTGGTTTCCCCGTCCGGCCCGCCGTGTCGCTGCGGCGCGGTCGGCTGCCTGGAGACCTACGCCGGACAGGAAGCGATGCTGACCGCGGCCGGAGTATCCACAGTGGACGCTCTTTCCGCCGCGCTCCGCACGGACGACGACGCGGCACTCTCAGCGGTCAAAGCGGCGGGGGAGGCTTTGGGACTGGCGCTGGCGTCAGCGGTCAACCTGGTCGATGTGGACCGCGTGGTCCTCGGCGGGGTGTTCGGGCCGCTGTTTCCCTGGCTGGCCCCCGCCGCGGAAGCCGTATTGCGGGCACGGCTGACCGGCCTGCGCGGATCGGTGCCGGTGCTGAACCCGTCCGCCCTCGGCGATTCCGCCGCGACGCTGGGTGCGGCAGGCCGGACGATCCATCACGTCTTGGCTGATCCGGGACCGTTCCTCGTCCGCTAGCCCAGGTTTTCGGCGAGCAGAGTCACGACGTCGCGCCAGGCCCGCTCGGCGTGCCGCGCGTGGTAGCCGACGCCGGGGACGAGCCGCTGCTTCGGGCCGATCGGCGGATGGTGGAAGGCGTGCAGGGCTCCGCCGTAGACCGTCAGCTGCCAATCGACGCCCGCGGCCTGCATCTCGGCGGCGAACGCGTCCCGTTGCGCGGGCGCCATGATCGGGTCCTCCGAACCGACACCCGCCCACACTGGGCAGCGGATGTTCGCCGCCTCGCCCGGCCGTCCGGTGACCAGTCCGTTGACCGTGCCGATCGCGCGCAGATCGACGCCCGCGCGGCCGAGTTCCAGCACGATCGCGCCGCCGGTGCCGTAGCCGATCCCGGCGATCCGGCTCGGGTCGGTCCGCGGTTCGGCGAGCAGCACGTCGAGCGCCGCGTGGCCGATGTCGCGCATCCGGTCGGGGTCGTCGAGCAGCGGCAGGCAGCGGGCAAGCATCTCGTCGGGATCGGTGAACCAGCGGCCGCCGTGGATGTCGAAGGCCAGCGCCACGTAGCCCAGTTCGGCCAGCGCGTCGGCTCGGGCGCGCTGAAAGTCGTTGAGGCCAGTGCCTTCGGGCCCGATCAGGACCGCGGGCCGGCGGCCGGTGCCCGCGGGGAGCGCGAGGCGTCCGACCATGGTGAGGCCGTCGGCCTGGTACTCGACGGTGCGCGTCGTGACGGTCTCCATGCGAACCCACCGTAATGAGCGCGGGGTCCCGGCGGGGCGCTGTTCACCGTCGGCGGACACGTCCATTCAGGTGACCCCCTCGCGGTGGTCTCGGAAACATGTTAGGAAAGCTTCCTAACTAAAGGAGGATCCGGATGCGCAAGACGTTGGTGCTCACCGCGGCCGTGCTGGCGGTGGCCGGAGCGGTGCCCGCGGTCGCGATGGCGGGGGACAGTCCCGCCGCGGACTCCAGCGGCTGGCATCCGAAGGCGCGCAACATCGTCTACATCCAGGGCGACGGCATGGGCGCGGCGCAGCGGGAGTTCGTCCGGCTCGCGACGACCGGCCGGGCGGGCGACCTGGTGATGAACCGGCTCCCGGTCACCGGCATGGTGCACACCGACCCCGCCGACCCGGAAGAACTCGTCACCGACTCGGCCGCGGCGGCGACCGCGCTGGCCACCGGGCACAAGACCCGCAACGGCGCGGTCGGCCAGGACGCGCAGGGCCGCCGGCTGCTGACCGTCCTCGAACAGGCGAAACGCGCCGGCAAGTCGACCGGGCTGGTCACGACCGCCCAGGTCACCGGTGCGTCGCCGGCCGCGTTCGCGTCGCACGTGCCTTCCCGCGACCTGCAGAGCGACATCGCCAAGCAGTACATCACCGAAAGCCGCCCGGAAGTCCTCCTCGGCGGCGGCGAGGACTGGTGGCTGCCGAAGGGCGATCCGGGCGCGTGGCCGGACAAGCCGGGCGAGGAAAGCCGCAGCACGCACGGCAATCTCATCGAACAGGCGAAGCGCTCCGGCTACACCTATGTGCGGAATGCCAGCGAACTCGCCGCGACCCGCGCGCCGCGGCTGCTCGGACTGTTCGCGAACGAGGACATGGTCGACTACGGCCCGGACGGCAAGGGCGCGTACCAGCCGAAGGTCGCGCTGCCGGTGATGGCTAAGAAAGCGCTCGACACGCTTTCCACCAACCCGCGCGGGTTCTTCCTGTTCCTGGAGGAAGAAGGCATCGACGGAATGTCCCACGAAAACAACGCGCACGGCGTCCTCGACGCGGGCCGAGCACTCGACGCGGCCGTGGCGGAGGTGCTTCGCTTCACCCGTTCGCACCCGGACACTCTGGTGATCATCGGCGGCGACCACGAGACCGGCGGACTGGCCATTGAGGACACTGACGGTGCTCCCGAAGGCAACGAGGACGGCCCGTTTCCCGTTCCTGGCACCAAACTTTCGCTGACCGTCGACTGGACGACCGGCGACCACAGCGGCGTGCCGACCCCCGTCACCGCGACCGGCCCCGGCTCGGACCGGCTCGACGGAACACTGGACAACACCGACGTCTATCGCGCGATGGTTTCCGCCGCACACCTTTCATGAGGCCAGATTCGTGACCCCGTCGTAGTCGCCGAGAACGGCTTCTCCGGTGACGTCGTACTCCAGCAGCACCAACCCGCTGGGCGTGGCTTCGTGGCAGGCCAGCCGCAATCCGGTCGCCGATACCGGATGCGGGAACTGCGGACGTCCCGCGCCCAGCACCGTCGGCGCGATTACTAGCCGAACCTTGTCCACGACTCCCGCGGACAGCAAAGTGTTGCCGAGCCGGGCGCTGCCGTGAATCTGCAGCTCCCGGCCCGGCTGCTCTTTGAGTTTTTCTGCTGCAGCCACCGGATTGCCGCGCAGCACAGTGGTCGGCGCCCAGTCGCCGGTCTCGATCGTGTTCGACACGACGTACTTCGGCAGCGAATTCATCCGCTCGGCGAACGGATCGTCCGGATCGTCGACGGCAGGCCAGTCCCGGGCGAACAAGGTGTAAGTGCGGCGGCCGAACAACAGGCCGTCGGCGCGGTCCAGCCATTCGGAGGCGCGCTGGACGAAGGTCTGGTCGAGATGCGGGACGAACCAGCCGCCTCGGCCGAACCCGTCGCTCGTGTCCTCTGTGGACGATCCGGGCCCTTGGCTGACGCCGTCGAGCGTGACGAACGCCGTGATCGCTACGTGCATCATGACCCGCTTTCTGCTACTTGCGCGAGCTGAGCCGTGACTGTGCCCCATCCGTCCGCGAACCCGAGATCAGCGTGCCGTTCCCTGGCCGCCGGATCCCCGTGCCGAACGATGACGCGATAATCCGTGCCGTCCGGATGATCGCGAAGAACGACCTCCGCCGTCATCGCGACCGGCTGCGGCTTCGCGGGCCGCCAGCCGCTGTCGAGCGCGTTCGTGAACACGATCCGCTCGTAGTCCTCCACGACAAGAAAACACGCGTCGAGATGTGGGACGAAGACGTCGCCGTCCTCGCTCATCCGCGTGACGAACGCACCCCCAGCGCGCACGTCCAGTTCGTCGACGCGACACCGCAGCGGCGCGGGAATCCACCATTGCGCGAGGCTCGCCGGGTCCGTCCAGGCGTCCCAGACGCGCTTGCGGGGCGCGCGGATGACGCGGTCGAGGGAAAGATCGAGGTCGGGGTTCACGGCTGGTCCTCCTGGCTGGTGACGAACTGCTCGAGCCGGTCGGTGCGCCCGGCCCAGACGCGCCGCTGCTCGGCGAGCCAGTCCTCGACGAGCGCGAACCGCTCGCGATTGAGCTCGCACGTCCGGACGCGCCCGGATTTCACGGTGCGGATCAACCCGTGCGACTCGAGCATCCGCACGTGCTTCATGAAGGAGGGCAACGTCATCGGCGCCTCGCCGGCGAGATCCCCGACACTCGCCGGCCCCCGCCCGAGCCGCCGGACGACGGCCCGCCGAGTCGGATCGGCGAGGGCGGCGAAGACCCCGTCGAGCGTGGTCGAATACTGAGCCATGAGGCTAAGTATTACTAGGCGGGGATAGTTAGCGCAAGGGCTAAGTTTCTCGGTGCTCGACGGCTGTGGAGAGGCGGGGTGCGACGGCCGAGTCGTGCTCACTTGCTTTGTGGATCTGGGACGGGGTGCGAACGCGCTCCGGACACTCCATGGTCGTGCGGACCGAAATGCGCTCCCGGAGGCACATCCACTCGCCCGGTTGATCAATGCATGACACAGAACCCGCGGACCGTCCGAAACCCCGGCGGCTACACCGCTCCCGGCCGCACCAGGTGATCAAGTCAGCCGCAGTCGAACCAGCCCGCGCATCCGCGGCTCAGCGGAAAAGAAGCGGCAACCGAGGGAGTCGAACCCTGCGCGGCTTGTGAAGGCGGCGCTCCTGACCGGCCCTGACCCTTCGGCGGGCGACGGCTGCCATGCTTTCGGATACCCGTTCCAACGCCCGTTCCCACCTCGGAATTCCCGCTTCCCCGATCGGATGAACCCAGGGCCGGGTCAAGAGTCGGCGATCTCGCACAGCTGACCGCGCAGGGTCTCCTCCGCCCACCGCTCCCATTTGGCCGCCGCCCAGCCCCGTTCGCGCGTGAACAACAGGTACAGCTCGGGGCTGAGCACCCCGTACAGAACGTCCGCCGCGTGCCGTGCCGACACTCCCGGTCGGGCACCGGGTTTCGAGACCAATGACTTCGCGGCGGCGTGCTGCACGGTGTAGCGCGGGTCGCGGTCCGGCCAGAGGGTGGCGATTTCCGGATCGGTCGCGGCGGCGGCCGCGATGACCGGGACGATCGGGGCGACCCGCTCGAGAATGCGGCGGGTGCCGCGGATGTGGCGGCGCAGGTGGTCGTCGGCGGTCGGCGCGGCGAGTGCGGCGCGGAACCAGTCGCGGCCCATGGTTTCGACCGGTTCGGCGTCCCCGGCGATGGTGGTGTCGACGACTTCCTTGAACAGGGCGCGCTTGTTGCCGAAAACGAAGTAGACCGTCTGCACCGCCACCTCGGCCCGGCTCGCGACGTCCTGCAGGCTCGTGGCCCCGTATCCCTTCTCGGCGAACAGTTCGCCCGCGGCGGCGGTGATCTTCTCGCGGGTCCGGCGGGATCGTTCGGTCTGCTTGGCAGCGCTCACGAAGAAGAGTATAGCTCTAGAGTGAAACACTAGAGTTCAACTCTAAAAAGGAGCGCGCCATGACCGAGCAAGCACAGTCCGAGCAGGAGCTGGAAGAGGTCGTCCGGCTGGCACTCGAGGCCTACTACCGGGACGGACCGCCGTGGGACACCGGCATCACCCCGCCGGAGCTGGTCGAGACGGTGGCGGCGCTCCCGGCCGGACGAGCGCTCGAGCTGGGGTGCGGCACCGGCACCAACGCCGTCTACCTGGCCAGACACGGCTGGGAAGTGGTCGGCGTCGATCTGATCGAACGCGCGGTCCGGCAGGCCCGCGCGAAAGCCGACGAGGCAGGCGTGGCCGCGCAACTGCTGCACGGCGACGCCACCAAGCTGGACGAACTCGCGGTCGGCGACGGTTTCTCGCTCGTGTTCGATCTGAGCTGTTTCTGCGGCATCCCGCCGCATCGGCGCGACGCCTACGCGGCCGGCGTCACCCGCGCGGCGGCGCCCGGAGCTCGGTTGCTGATGTTCGGCTACGGCATGGAAGCGTTCAACGACGGAATCTTCGGCGTCACCGCGGACGAACTGCGCTCCCGATTCCCCGCCTGGGACCTCGTCGACAGCACGCCCGGCACCAACCCGTTCCCGACGTTCTGGTTCACCCTGCTGCGCCGTTGAGAAACCCCTTCACCCGGCCCGGTCCGGGCTGGCAGGCTGGGGTGCATGGACGATCTTCTCCTCCGCCGGGTCCGGGTCGGGTTGCAGGGGCCGCTCGCCGACGTCCGCGTGCGCGACGGCGTCGTGTCGGCCGTCGAGGAGCCGGGCGCTGGGGCCGGGTTCGCCGCCCGCGTGCTCGACGGACACGGCGGCACGCTTCTGCCCGGGCTGGTCGACGCGCACGCGCATCTGGTCCAGTGGGCGGGTTTCCGCAGGCGCATCCCGCTGGACACAGCACAGTCCGCCGTCGGTGCGGTCGAGCTGCTGATGGAGAAGCTGCTTGACGCTCCGGCGCAGGAACTCGTCGTCGGAGTCGGGTTTCGGGACGGGCTTTGGCCGGATAAGCCGCATAAGGATCTGCTGCAGCGCGCGCTCCCCGGCCGCGCGGTGGCGTTGTTCAGCGCGGACCTGCATACGCTCTGGCTCAGTCCGGCGGCGTTGAAGCTGATCGGGCGAGAGCATCCGACCGGCGTCCTGCTGGAGAACGACTGCATGAGCGCCACGGCCGCGCTGCCGTCCGCCCCCGTCGAGGTTCAGGACGGCTGGGTCGCGGACGCGCTGACGGCCGCGGCCAAGCGAGGCGTGACGTCGGTGGTCGACTACGAATACGCGGACACGGTCGCGGATTGGACTCGCCGGGCCGCCTCCGCAAAACCGGCGACAAGGGTTTCCTGTGTCATCGCGCGGTATCTGCTGGACGAGACCATCCAAAGAGGACACCGCACCGGCGACATTCTCGAAGCAGGCGAAGGGTTGCTCACCGTCGGCCCGTTCAAGCTGTTCGTCGACGGCTCGCTCAACACCCGCACGGCTTACTGCCACGAGGCGTACCCGGGATCCGGCGAGAAGGGGTTGCTGGAACTGCCGCCGGAGGAGCTGGTGCCGTTGCTGCGCCGCGCACACGAGCACGGCCTGACCCCGGCGGTGCACGCGATCGGCGACCATGCCAACACCATCGCGCTGGACGCGTTCGCCGAGGTCGGCTGTCCGGGCCGGATCGAGCACGCACAGCTGTTGCGGCCCGAGGACGTGCCGAGGTTCGCCGCGCTCGGGCTGGTCGCGAGTGTGCAGCCCGCGCACCAGCCCGACGACCGTGACGTCGCCGACCGGCATTGGCACGGCCGCACCGATCGCGCGTACGCCTATCGTGCCTTGCTGGAGTCCGGGGCCCGGCTGGAACTCGGCTCGGACGCCCCGGTCGCGCCGCTGGATCCGTGGGACGGGATCGCCGCCGCGGTCGGGCGGACGGACGACGAGCGGGAACCGTGGCATCCGGAGCAGGCCATTCCGCTGGCGGACGCGTTGGCGGCGTCCTCGGGCGGCCGCCGTGGCGTCCAGGTCGGCGAGGTGGCCGATCTGGTGCTGACGGCGGCTGACCCGAGTGGACTGTCTACAAAGGAACTGCGGGACATGCCGGTCTCGGCGACGATCGTGGCGGGAAGACCGACGTACCTGGCGTAGCTCACTTCCCGTGCGGGTCCGCGGCGTTGAGCATCGCCACGACCTGGTGGTAGTCGCCGCGGGCCTCGCCGTGCCGGAGGAACTTGACGTTCTCGACCTGGATCTCGGTGGCGTCCGGCTGCGTTTCGAGCAGCTCCAGGACCTCGGCGACGAACGTGTCCAGCGGCATCGCGAACTCGCTTTCCTCCTGCCCGGGCAGAAGCGCGGTGCGCACGGCCGGCGGCTCCAGCTCGACGACCTTCACCGAGGTGTCGGCGAGCTGCAGTCGCAGCGATTCGCTGAGCATGTGGATCGCGGCCTTGGACGCGTTGTAGCTCGGCGTGGCCTTCAACGGCGCGAAGGCGAGGCCGGACGAAACGGTGAGAATGGTGGCGTCCGGACGGGTCTGCAGGTGCTCGACGAACGCGGCGATGAGCCGGATCGGGCCGAGGACGTTGGTGGTCACGGTCGCTTCCGCGCTGTCCAAAAAGGACTCTGGCCGGTGCCAGTCCTCGACGCGCATGATGCCCGCCATCGGCACGAGCACGTTGAGGTCCGGATGCTTCGCGAGCACCTCCTTGGCCGCGGCCTCGATGCTCGCCGGGTCGGTGGTGTCGATCTGCACGGTGTCGAGACCGGGGTTGTCGGCAGCGATCCGCGCGAGCAGCTCGGCACGCCGGCCGCCGACGATGACAGTGTTGCCCTTCGCCTGCAGCTCACGGGCGAGAGCGAGACCGATGCCGCTGGTCGAGCCGGGGATGAAGACGGTGTTTCCGGTGATGTTCATGCCACTGAGTTTCGGCGGCTCGGAGCAGCGGCGGCAGAGACCGCATATCGGGGGATCGGCGATCCCTGGCTGGCGCGCCCGGCCGAGCCGATACTGGACACATGGATCGAGCTGAGCTGGCGGTTTTCCTCCGGAGCCGCCGCGAGGGTTTGCGGCCCGAGGACGTCGGGCTGCCCACGGGCGCGCGGCGGCGGACGACCGGGTTGCGGCGCGAGGAGGTCGCGACGCTGGCGGCGATGTCCACCGACTACTACACGCGCCTGGAGCAGCAACGCGGACCGCAGCCGAGCGAGCAGATGCTGGCCGCGCTGGCCAGGGCCCTGCGGCTGACCGACGACGAGCGCGATTACCTGTTCCACCTCGCGGGCCGCAACGCACCGTCACCGATCGTCGCGGCGACGCACGTCGCGCCAGCGCTGATGCGGGTGCTCGACCGGCTGTCGGACACTCCCGCGCTCATCCTGTCGAACCTCGGCGAGGTGCTGGTGCAAAACCGGTTCGCGGACGCGCTGTACGGCGACCGATCGCAGTACACCGGGCTGGCGCGCAGCGAGATCTACCGCTGGTTCACCAACCCGGACGAACGGCTGGTCTATCCCGAGCACGACCGGGACCGGCAGAGCCGCGCTCTGGTGGCGAACCTGCGAGTGGTGCACGGGTCGATGGGCCCGCGCTCGCGCGCGGGCGAGCTGGTGCGCGCGTTGACGCGGGAGAGCAGCGAGTTCGCGCGGTTGTGGGACGAACATCAAGTGGCCAAACGGTTTGAGGACCACAAGGTGCTCGTGCATCCGCAGCTGGGGGAGATCGAGGTGGACTGCCAGGTGCTGTTCACCGAGGACCAGTCGCAGGCGCTGCTGGTGCTGACCGCGCCGCCGCGCAGCGAGGCGTTCGAGAAGATCCAGCTGCTGGGCGTGCTGGGGAACGAACAGTTCGCGGGCTAGCGCGGCAGGGGCCCGGTGTAGGAGTCGCGGGCCTTCTCGACGGCTGGCAGATGTTCGTCCGTCCAGTTCGCGAGCGCGGCGAACACCGGGGACAGGCTCCGGCCGAGTTCAGTGATCTCGTACTCGACGCGCGGCGGCACCTCGGCGTAGTAATGCCGCTGCACCAACCCGTCCCGCTCGAGCTGGCGGAGCCGTTGCGTGAGGACCTTCCCGGTGGCGCCGAGCCGTCGTTCCAATTCGACGAAACGCACCGGACCGGACTGGCTGAGCGTCCACAGGATCGGGGTCGTCCACCGGCTGAACAGCAGGTCGACGGCCGGGCTGATCCGGCACGCGGCGAGCGGATCGGCCCCGGTGCGCTCGGTGGTGGTCATGCGGCTCCAATACTTTCCCTGGGGAACCTACTGTACGGCGGCTTTTAGCCTCGCTGTGTCGCTTTCGACCCCTAGCCGAGGAGCAAGTCTTGATCGTCGTCACTGGTGCCACGGGCAACGTCGGCCGCCTGCTTGTCGAATCCCTGACCGAATCCGGCCACGCCGTGACCGCCGTTTCCCGTGGGCTGACCACTCCGCAGCCGTCGCTGCCCGGCGTCACCCCGATGGTCGCGGATCTGGCTGACGCGGACAGCCTGATCCCCGCGCTGAAGGGCGCGGACGCACTGTTCCTGCTGGTCTCCGGCGCGGGAGCGCACGTCGACGGGGAAGCCGTTCTGCAGACTGCCGTCGATGCCGGAATCAAGCGAGTCGTCCTGCAGTCGTCGCAGGCCGCCGGTACTCGGCCCGATGCGGTTTCGCACGCGCCGCTGGCCGCGTTGGAGGAGACGGTCCGGTCGTCCGGTCTGGAGTGGACAGTCCTTCGCCCCGGCGGATTCACGACCAACACCTTCGCGTGGATCCCGTCGATTCGGGCGCAGCGCACGGTTTTCTCGCCGTTCGGCGACGTCGCGCTCCCTGCCGTCGACCCGCTCGACATCGCTGAAGTCGCCGCGGCGGCGCTGACTGGGGATGGCCATGCCGGACAGGCGTATGTCCTCACCGGACCGGAAGCGACGAGCCCTCGGCAGCGTGCGGAGATCCTCGGCGCTGCCCTCGGCGAGCCGCTGGAATTCGTCGAACTCGGCCGTGCGCAGGCACGGGAACAGATGCTGCAGCTGATGCCGGAACCGGTCGCCGACGGCACGCTCGACATCCTCGGCGAGCCCCTGCCGGAGGAGGCTCGCATCCGCCCCGATGTCGAGACTGTCCTGGGCCGTCCGGCGACCTCGTTCGCTTCGTGGGCCAGCCGTAACGCCGACGCGTTCCGGTGATCAGAAGTCGCGGGAGTGGAGGAGGGATCGCACGCCGAGCTGCCGACGGGGTTCGTGCCGGCGGAGCCCGTCGACGATCACGGCGACCCCGATCCACGTCGCCCCGGCGTCGGCGACCAGGGCTTGCGCGGCGAAGGCCTGTCCGCCGGTGTCGATCCAGTCGTCCACCAGCAGCGCGCGGTCGCCCGCCCGCAGCAGACGGCGGCTGAAGCCGAGCCGGAGGTGGCGGTCCTGGTAATCCGGCGGCGAGGTGCGCTGGAGCCACCGGTCGGAATCGCAGGCCGGGTACCGGTTTTTGCGCACCTCGACGAAGCCCGCGCCGAGTTCCACCGCGACCAGCGGCCCGAGCAGCGACCCGCGGGATTCGGGGCCCAGCACGACATTCGGCCGTTCGTCGGCGAACAACCCGGCGAGTGCCGGGCCCAGTTCCCGCAGCAGTTCGGGCGCACGCCACCATCCCGTCGGGTCGGGGAAACGGTGGCGGTCCGTCCGGTCCCCGAGCACGACGGTGGCTTCGCGGATCCGGTCCGCCACGGTGCTCGTACGCATGCGTCGATGGTCGCAGCGGCGGCTGCCCGAAGCGAGCGATTTACGGCTTCCGCGCGGCTCCGGCCAGGATCACCGAATGCGCCGGCGTCAGGAACTCCACCTGCGGCGCGCCTTCGCCGGATTCCTCCGGATGCCACGACGGCGTCCAGGTGAGCCCTGGTTCCAGCATCTCGAACGGACCGAACAGCGCCTGGATCTCTTCGCGCGACCGCCAGATCACCGGGCTGCTCGACCGGTCGTACAGCTGCTTCAGCTCGACCAGCCCGGCGTCCACATCGGACGGAACACCCTGGTCGGTGATGTGCGAGATGGCGAGAAACGAGCCAGGGGCGAGGAGTTCGCGGTACTGCGCGACGAGCGACGGCCCGAGGTCCTCGGTGCTGCCGCTGTCCTCGGCGGGCGGCTGCTGGACGTGCAGCACCGCGATCAGCAGCAGCGCGAGCGGCTTCTCGACGTCGATCACGCCGGTGGCGGCGATCTGCTCCCACAGCCGCGTCGGATCGCGCATGTCGGCGTGGATCACCGCGTGCCGGTCGAGGTCGCCCGCCTCGCGCAGCAGGGTTTCCGAATGCGCGACGGCGACCGGTTCGTAGTCGACGTAGCAGACGCGGCTCTCGCCCGGCGCGAGTTCGTCGGCGACCTGGTGCGCGTGGCCCATGGTCGGCACGCCGGAGCCGATGTCGACGAACTGGCGGACGCCCTTCTTCACCAGGTGCCGCACGAGCCGGTGCAGGAACAGCCGGTTGGCCTTCGCGATCGGGCGGATCAGCGGGAACTCGCGGATCACCTCGTCGGCGAAGTCCCGGTCGATCGTCCAGTTCGTGGTGCCGCCGAGGTAGTAGTCGTACACCCGCGCGACGCTGGGGTGATCGAGATCGACCCCGGGAGGCGGGAAGGGTTCGTCGGCCACCGGTGGCTGTTCCTTTCTTTCGGGCTTCGGTCAGCGGGCGGGCGGCGCGCAGCGGCTCGCCCATTCCTTCAGGTACTGCAGGGATTCCTCGCGCGACAGAGTGGCGGCGAGCTGGGCTTCCCACGACTCCTCGTAGGAAGCGAACTCGTCCTGGCCCTGCGGCACGGTGATCAGCTTGACCTTGCTTTCCTGGTAAGCGAAATCGGGAAGGTCGGGGTGGCCGAAGCGGAGGATGGTGAAGTCCTCGTCCGGATAGGCGGCCGCGTCGCGCGGGAGGATCCGGACCTCGGCGAAGGGATGCGTTTCGACGATCCGGATCATGTGCTCGAGCTGATCGGTGGCGATGCTGGCCTTGGTGCCGTAGACGAGCTTCTCGATGCAGCTGTACTCCATCATGAAGACCGCCTGCGGACCGGGGCAGGCGTCGAAAAGCCGTTGCCGCGCCTTGCGTTCGGCGACCCGGTCGGTGACCCGTTCCTGGCGGCTCGCCTGGAACTGCGCGAGCATGTAATACTCCGATTGGAGCAGCCCCGGGATGCGGTTCCCGGTCCAGCTGAGGATTTCCGCCGCGGCCTGTTCCCGTTCCAGGATCTCGCGGAACCACTGCGGCGTGATCATCCGGCGCTCGGCCCGGCGCGCGGAAGGATCGTTGGCCTCGTTGAGTTCCCGCAGCTGGTCGGCCTCGGCGGGCGGGATGCCGAGGACCTCGATGATCCGTTCGAGATCGTCGGGCCGGGTGCCCGCCTTGCCGCATTCGATCTTCTGGATCTTGGGCTGTTTGCAGCCGATCCCGTCGGCGAGATCGACCTGGGTCAGCCCGCGTTCGGTGCGCCACTTGAGGATCCGGGAGCCCAGCCGGGAACGCTGAGTCCGGAGAGAGGGCGGCGGTTGCCGGATCGGCGAGGTCACCAGGGGCTCCGTCATTTCGTCCAGCGGCCGATGTGAGAACCCTCCGATGATAATGCGCCGACCCGGCGGACAATACTCCGGGTCGGCGCCTTTTTCGCAAGGTGCACTGCGGCCGGACGGCGGTTTCGGCGGGGCGGGATTGTCGTCGTGCCAGGTCAGCCGTCGAATTCCCCGCGCCGCACGGCGGCGACGAACGCGTCCCACTCGCCCCGGTCGAAGACCAGCACGGGGGAGCTGTCGATCTTGCTGTCCCGCACCCCGACGAGCCCGTGGGCGGCCAGGTTGACCTCGACGCAATTGCCGGAATTCGGCCCGCAAGCAGCGGGTTTCCGCCAGGCGTGGTCGGGGAAGCGCGCCCCCGGACCGGCCGCCGGGAGGCGATGCGCCTGGGCCGGGTTCGCGTGCTGAGGCCCGTGCGGGCCGGGCAGGCCGGGCAGGTCGTGCGGGTCGAAGGTGTCCACTGCAACCCCTCGTTTTCCTGTTTTCGGGTCGGGTAATGGAATATTCCGCGATACACGGAATGTGTTCGGAATATTCCTGAGGGTAGTGGGCCGGTGGAGCGATCGCGCCGTGCTTCGGGGAATTCACCTGAATGGACACTTCTCGTGCATTGGGGGGTGCTTTCGCACGTGCAATACGGAATTGTTGGTGCGGATTTCGTTGTTGATTTGGGGTGGGGTTGCTTTTTTCGTGGCGTTTTGGGGGTCGGGGGTGGTGTGGGGTGTCTGCAGTTGATAACACCTGTTGAGCGGTTGATTAGCTGAGCTGTTTGGTGCCGTTTCGGTTGTGTCGCTTGCGATGCGGACTTCTCGTGCGAGGTGCGGTCGGCGCTCCGAGGCGGAGCGGGTCAGGCTGAGCAGGCGGACCACGCGGCGGATCCAGGTGGCCGGACGGAGCTGAACTTTGCCGAGTGGCTCAGCAGCACTGGGCGTACTAGGCAGCGCCTAGTCGGAAACCACGAGCGGCCGGGCGGAGCCGGAGCCGAGCAGGGCAGGGCAGGGCAGGGCAGGGCAGGTCGAGTTGAGCCGAGCGGCCGGGCTGAGTCACGCGGGGCAGGCCGAGCCGAGCGTGCGGGTCCGGGCGAACTGGGCGGAGCTGCCAGGCCGAGTGCGCGAGGCTGGTTCAGCCAAGCCTCGAGAGCTTCAACCGTGCGTTGCGGATCTGGGTGTCAGGGCAACGCTCTCCCGAGCCGAGCCGAGCCGAGCCGAGCCGAGCCGAGCCGAGCCGAGCCGAGCCGAGCCGAGCCGAGCCGAGCCGAGCCGAGCCGAGCCGA
>NZ_JBSFNS010000144.1:0-17531 GCF_053587275.1 Amycolatopsis sp. NPDC003676 | reverse complement strand
GGATCAGGAAGCTGTTCAGCGGGGCGATCGCCGCGCCGGTGTCGCGCAGGATCTGCACGCGCGCCTTCGCCGCGAACGCACCCGGGCCAAGCGCCTCCCAGTACTTGAGACCGTGGTAGCTCGGGTCGGGCTCGTTGAAGCCCGGGAACCGGCCAGGGTCCTTGCCGAAGTCGAACGTGCCGCCGTCGACGAGCACGCCGGCGACCGTCGTGCCGTGGCCGCCGAGGTACTTCGTCGCCGAGTGCACGACGATGTCGGCGCCGTGCTCGATCGGGCGAACCAGGTACGGCGTCGGCACCGTGTTGTCCACGACCAGCGGGACGCCGACCTCGTGGGCGACGTCGGCGACCTTGCGGATGTCGAGCACGGCGCTGCTCGGGTTGGCCAGCGTCTCGGCGAAGAACAGCTTGGTGTTCGGCCGGACCGCGGCCCGCCACTGCTCCGCGTCGTCCTGGTCGTCGATGAAGGTGACCTCGATGCCGAGCTTCGGCAGCGTGTAGTGGAAGAGGTTGTAGGTGCCGCCGTACAGCGACGGGCTGGTGACGAAGTGGTCGCCGGAGTTGGCCAGGTTCAGGATCGCCGCGGTGACCGCCGCCGAACCGGAGGCGAACGCGAGACCGGCGACGCCGCCTTCGAGGGTGGCGACGCGCTGCTCCAGCACGTCCTGGGTCGGGTTGTTGATCCGCGTGTAGATGTGGCCGGGCTCGGCGAGGCTGAAGAGATCGGCCCCGTGCTGAGTGTCGCGGAAGACGTACGAGGTGGTCTGGTAGATCGGCGTCGCGCGAGCGCCGGTGGCCGGGTCGGGCGCCGCCCCCGCGTGGATCTGCTTGGTCTCGAAGGACCAGCTCGTGGTGTCTTCCGGCATGTGCTCGCTCCTAGCGGTCGGGATCGGGTCGGCTGGGCGCCGACGCTAACCAAGCCGGACGAACCGCCCAACTGCTCTCACGAGATGAGAGTCCTACGCACCCGTACGTATGAACAAGTGCCGAGCGCTGACGGACGACGCGACCCTGCTGCGGCGCGCACGCTGAGCCGCATGGACTGGAGAATGCGCCCGGCGACCCGGAAGTGGTTCCTGTTCGGCCACGTCGTCACGTCGGTCGGCTGGATCGGAGCCGAACTCGCGGTGCTGATCTGCAGCATTCTCGCGATCGCCGGCTTCGACCCGGTGACCACGCGCAGCGCGAACGTCATCGCCGGGATTCTCGCCGGCACGCTCTATTTCCCGGCCAGCCTCCTCGCGCTGGCGACCGGTGTCGTCCTCGGGCTCGGCACGAAGTGGAAGCTGGTCCGCTATCACTGGGTGCTGTGGAAACTGCTGGCGACCCTGGCCCTGTTCGGCGGCGGAAACCTGCTGGTGGTCCCGTCTTTCGTGGCACACGGCGAGCAGGCGTCGCGGGGCGAGATCGTGGGGGCGAGCGCGGTGGCGGGGACGGGGGCGATGAGCGTCGGGCTGACGCTGTTGCTGGGGGCGACGCTGGTGTCCTACTTCAAGCCGTGGCCGAAAGTCGGGCGCGCTAACTAGTGCCGCGGGTGGCGAAACCGGTGCAGTCTTCTACCGTTCCAGCAAGAACGTCAGAAGCGCTGGAGGTAGCTGTGGTTTCGGTGCGCAGCGTCGTGGACCGGGTCGGTCCCACGCTGCTCCACGCGCTTCTCGTGCCCGAAGGCTGTCCCGCGGTCGGCGACGTGGTGATCGCCGAGCCCGGCGCGGAGTCTGCCATCGCCGCCGGTGACCTGGTGCTCGGTGTCGCCACGATCGAGTCGGCTGACGCCGCGGAGCTCGTCCGGGTGAGCGCCGGCCGGGGTGCGGCGGCGGTGCTGCTGAAACCGCCGTTGGCCGCGAAACAGTCGGTGCGGCGAGCGGCGAAGTCGGCTGGGATCGCGTTGATCCAGGTGCACGCGGCGACGTCGTGGGCCCAACTGGTCTGGCTGTTGCGCACGGTTCTGGACGCGCTCGCCGACGAATCCGAAGCTCTCGAAGAGGGCGGCGACCCAGGTTCCGGCGACCTCTTCCGACTCGCCGACGCCGTGGCCGCGGTGGTCGACGCGTCGGTGACGATCGAGGACACCAACTCGCGCGTCCTCGCCTACTCCGCGCGCCAGGACCTCACCGACCCGGCGCGCGTCGCGACGATCATGGGCCGCCGCATTCCCGACGACGTGCTCGCCCGGTTCCGTTCGCGTGGCGTTTTCCGTGAGCTTTCCCGTGGCCGACAGACAATTTTCGTGCCAGCCCAACGCGACGGCACCCTGCCGCGGCTGATCGTGCCCATCCGGATGGGCGGCGAACTGCTGGGCTCGATGTGGGCCGTCGTGCCCGGTCCGGTTTCCGAGGAACGCGCGGCGGCTTTCGCCGACGCCGCCCCGGTGGTCGCGCTGCATCTCTTGCGGCGACGCGCACACACGGACGCCCAGCGGCGAGCTTCCGCCGAATTGCTGCGCGCGGTCTTGGAAGGACAAGTCCCGCCACGCCGGGTGGTCGCCGAACTGGACCTGTCCGACGAGCCGCACCGAGTCGTCGTCGTGGACGTCAGCGGCGGCGACAGCCGGGACGCCGAAGGGCTGTTGCTGGCTTTGCTGGAACGGATTTCGCAAGGTTTCGGACGCCGTCCGGTCGCGGCTGAACTGGGCGGGTTGCTGTACGTCGTGGTCCCGGACCGCACCGGCGAGGGCGGCTGGCCGGAACTGCGGGAGGCGCTGCTAGCCCAACCCGCTTCCCGCCGAGGCGGCCTGCCTCGCGCGGCTGCAGGTGCGCCGGGCGATCCGACCGCGCTGGCCGCATCGCGAGCCCAAGCGGACGAAGCACTAGGCCTGCTGCGGGCAGGACTGGTCGAGGGCCGCGTCGTGGCTTACGACGAAGCCTGGACCGCGCTGGTCCTGCACCGCGCCGCCGCCGGAGCAGCGGCGGCACAGGTGTCAGAACTCGGCCCGCTCGGCGTGCTGCGCGCGCACGATGAGACGAGCAACGCCGGATACGTCGACACTCTCTACGAATGGCTGCGCCACCCCGGCGACCCCCGCGCCGCCGCGGAACGGCTGCGCATTCACCCGAACACGTTGCGGTACCGGATGAAACGGCTCCTCGAATTGGTCCCGCTGAACCTGGACGACCCCGACGTCCGGCTCGCCCTGCTCACCCAGCTGATCGCACTGCGCTGGAACTGACCTGGTAGCTGAGATCGTTGGCCCGCAACGATTCCGGTCGCATCCGAATCCACACCGTGCCGCGCTCGGCCGGGTCGTCCAGGAGATACGCGCGGAACCGCGGATCCCACGCGGACTCGTCCGGCCCCAGATACCGCACCAGTTTCCGGCGTCCCCGAGGCACGTCGAACGGCTCGACCTCGGCTTGTCCGCGAGCGATCACCTGACGCACCAAGCCGGTCGCGAGATCGCAGACGTCCACTGTCACCGCGAGCCGCGGCTCCGCACGCACCCGATCGGGCAGCCGCGACCACGGGCCGCTGAGGATCCAGAACGCGCCGTCCTCCCAGAGATACCAGGTGGGCCGGACAGTCGGACCCGCGGTGGCGACCCGTGCGGTCAGCGGCTGCGCGAGGAAACTGTCTACGTCGAAATCGGTCACGCGATCAACAACGTCTTCCCGATCGTCCCCCGAGATTCGATCGCCGCATGCGCATCAGCCGCCCGCTCCAACGGAAACCGCTGCCCGATCACCGGAGTCAACTGCCCAGCCGCAGCCGCCTCCAACGCCGATTCCGTGTACCCGCGCATAGCCGCCGCATCACCAATCGACCGAACCAGCTTCACCCCACGCGCCGCAGCGTCCTCTTCGGACACTTCCGCCCACGAACCGCTTGCCAGCCCGTAAATCGCCATCCGCCCACCAGGCCGCACCAGAGAGAACGCAGCCGTACCAACAGCACCTCCCACACCGTCGAACACCACATCCACCTCCCCAGCCAACGCAGTCCACTCCGGATCCGTGTAGTCGACCGCGAGGTCCGCACCCAATTCCCGAGCCCGGGCAACCTTTTCCGCCCCGCCAGCCGCAGCCACGACCTCCGCACCAGCAGCCTTCGCCAACTGCACCAAGAGACTGCCAACCCCGCCAGCAGCAGCCTCCACAAGCACCCGTTCCCCCGGCGCCACGCCGGTCGCGTGCACCAACCCAGTCGCCGTACGGCCGTCAGCCAACAACGCGACAGCCGCATCAAGACTCAGCGCCTGCGGCACCGGAAACACCAACGCCGCGTCCACGACCACGCGCTGGGCGTAACCACCGCTGCCGCCGGTCGACGTCACTACGCGTTTCCCGACCAGCGCCGGATCCACGCCCTCCCCGGCGCGGCTGATCACACCCCCGACGCCGTTGCCGGGCACCATCGGCAGCGCGCCCGCGAACGGCCCGTTGCCGGTCGCCCGGAACTGCGTTTCCACGAAGGTCACGTTGGCGAACGCCACCTCGATCAGCACCTGCCCCGGCCCGGGAGCCGGATCGGGAGCGTCCCCCGCCTCCAGCACCGCCGGACCGCCGAACTCCCGCAGCCACACCGCTCGCATGTAAGCCCTTCCTCGAGTCTCCGCCATGAGCCAGCCAACTACCTCAAGTGCGGTCGAGGTCAAGTGCGTTGTCCTGGCAGCACTACTGACCCGGCGCAAGACTGTGGCGGCGGAATGATGACACCGCCGTCCGGGTAGATCACCGTGAGTGGCAACACCTTCGACAGAACCGCCGCCAGGAGGCCAGCAGTGCGCATCGCCGTTCCCCGTGAGATCAAGAAGCACGAGTACCGGGTCGCGTTGACCCCGGCCGGCGTGCACGAACTGGTCGGTCGCGGGCACGACGTCTTCGTCGAGACGGGTGCCGGGACCGGGTCGTCCATCACGGACGAGGAGTACGTCGCCGCGGGCGCGAAGGTGCTCGCGACGGCGGACGAGACGTGGTCCGAGGGCGAACTCGTGCTGAAGGTGAAGGAGCCGATCGCCGAGGAGTACCCGCGCCTGCGCAAGGATCTGGTGCTGTTCACCTACCTGCACATCGCCGCGGACCGTCCGCTGACCGACGCCCTGCTGGCCGCGGGCACCACCGCGATCGCCTACGAGACGGTGCAGAAGCCGAACGGCGCGCTGCCGCTGCTGGCCCCGATGTCCGAGGTCGCGGGCCGGCTGGCCCCGCAGGTCGGCGCTTACGCACTGATGAAGCCGAGCGGCGGCCGCGGCGTCCTGCCCGGCGGCATTCCCGGCGTGCACCCGGCCCGCGTGGTCGTCATCGGCGGCGGCGTGGCGGGCCTCAACGCCGCCCGTGTCGCACTGGGCCTCGGCTCCGATGTGGAAATCCTCGACACCAACGTCGACCGCCTCCGCCAGATCGACAACGACTTCGGCGGCCGCATCCGCACCGTCACCTCGAACCGCCTGTCGGTGGAAGAGTCGGTCCTGGAAGCGGACCTCGTCATCGGCGCGGTGTTGGTCCCCGGCGCGAAGGCCCCCAAGCTGGTCTCCAACGACCTGGTCTCCCGCATGAAGCCGGGCAGCGTGCTCGTGGACATCGCCATCGACCAGGGCGGCTGCTTCGCCGACTCGCGCCCGACCACGCACGACGACCCGACCTACACGGTCCACAACTCGGTCTTCTACTGCGTGGCCAACATGCCCGGCGCAGTCCCGCGCACGAGCACCTACGGCCTCACCAACGTGACCCTCCCCTACGCAGTGCAATTGGCAGACAAGGGCTGGAAGCAGGCCCTGTCCGCCGACCCCTCCCTGGCCCTAGGCCTGAACACCCACGCAGGCGCCCTGACGAACGCCCCGGTCGCCACCGCCCACAACCTCCCCCACACCCCCATCGAAACCGCCCTGGCGTAACCAGGCAAACACGAAAAGCGGCGAGGACCACCCGGTCCTCGCCGCTTCTCTTATGCCCCAAGCTTTTTGTACCAACAAGACCCACCACCCAACCGCCGCCGAAGGCACCGTGGGGGTCCGGGGGGCTCGGCCCCCCGGGTAATACGACGCCCCTTCCTCGGCGAAGCGCCGCCAGGCGCGAGCAGAGGAAGGGAAGAAGGGGCGACCCGCTCAACCAGCCTGGGGGTCACTGGGAGCGGGTCGCCGTGTACTAGCTTAAAGAACATTGGGCGGGAGCGCTCGCCCGGGGGTGGATTTGGCCGGGGTTCTTCCCCGTGACCAGGTGAACGTTCAACCTTCTTCCTTTGGCCGCCGGACCAGGCTTTCCCTGCTCCATGCGGCTTCCAGGGTCCTTCGGAACCCGCTGGCGTGCCCTTCGTCACCTCTGCTCCGAGACGGCTTGCGACCGCGCCGGTTGTGCCCGTTTGGTCCGGGCAGGCGGTTCGCCGGGGAATAAATTGTCGGTGCCGCTCCCTAATCTTGTGATGTGACCACCACTGCGACGCCCGCGCGTCAAGACCGTCCGCTCTCTGAGACGGCGCCCCGGCCGGTCGGCTGGGTGCGCCGGTTGTCCGCTGCCTGCTGGGAGCACCGCGGCGTTGTCGTGCTCGCGATGACGGCGGCGATCTTGAGCGTCGGCGTGCAGGCGGCGAGTCCGTTGCTGGTGCGGTCGGCGGTGGACGACGCGGTGGCCGGGCACACGTCGCAGCTGGCCGGGCTCGCGGTGGGGCTGGTGGCGTTGCAGATCGTCGCGTTCGGCTCGGCGTTCCTGCGCCGGTATGTCGGCGGGCGGCTGGCGCTGGACGTGCAGCACGATCTGCGGAACCGCGTGTTCGGCGCGGTGTCGCGGCTGGACGGCGGGAAGCAGGACGCGTTGCGCACCGGGCAGGTCGTGTCGCGCGCGATTTCGGATTTGCAGCTGGTCACCGGATTGCTGATGCAGGTGCCGTTGTCGGCGGGCTCGGTGATTTTCGCGGTGCTCGCACTGGGCGCGATGCTGTGGATGTCGCCGCTGCTCACGCTCATCGCGCTGGTGGTCGCGCCCGCGGTCGGGATCGTCGTGGCGCTGAGCAGGCGGCGGTTGTTCCCGGCGACCTGGTCGGCGCAGCAGCGCGCGGCGGATGTCGCGCAGCACGTCGAGGAAACCGTCACCGGCGTGCGCGTGGTGAAGGGTTTCGGGCAGGAGGCGCGCGAGGTCGCCCGGCTGGAGCGCACGGCACGAAAGCTTTTCGCGGAACGGCTGCGCGCGGCGAAGCTGTCCGCGTTGCCGACAGCGACCACGTCGGCACTGCCTGCCGCGGGTCAGGTCGCGGTGCTGGCGATCGGCGGCATGCTGGCGCTGAACGGGCAGATCAGCCTGGGCACGTTCCTCGCGTTCGCCACGTATCTCGCGGCGTTGATCGGCCCGGCGCGATTCTTGTCCGGCTTGGTGGTGCAAGCGCAGCTCACGCGCGCTGGCGCGGAGCGGGTGTACGAGCTGATCGACGCGCAGCCGGAGGTCACCGACAGCCCCGACGCGCGACCGCTTCCGCTCGGCACGCTGGGCGTGGAGCTGAACGACGTGAAGTTCGGCTACACCCGCAGCGACCCAGTGCTCGACGGGCTCACTCTGGAAGCGCGCCCCGGCGAAACGCTCGCGCTGGTAGGCACGGCCGGGTCCGGCAAGTCCACGATTTCCATGCTGCTGCCGCGGTTTTACGACGTGCATTCGGGTTCGGTGCGGGTCGGCGGGCTGGACGTGCGCGACGTGCCGCTGAAAGACCTGCGGCAGGCGATCGGCGTCGTCTTCGAGGAAGCGTTCCTGTTCTCCACGTCAGTGCGGGACAACATCGCTTACGGCCGCCCGGACGCGAGCGACGAGGAGGTCTTCGCGGCCGCCCGCGCGGCGGAGGCGGACGAGTTCATCCGCGCGCTGCCAGACGGGTACGCCACCGAGGTCGGCGAGCGCGGTCTCACGCTGTCCGGCGGGCAACGGCAACGTCTCGGGCTCGCCCGTGCGCTGCTCACTGACCCGCGCGTGCTGATCCTGGACGACGCGACGTCGGCGATCGACACCGTCACCGAAGCCGCGATCCACGACACGCTGCGCGCGGTCACCGCCGAGCGCACCACGCTGCTCATCGCGCACCGACGCTCCACGCTGCAACTGGCCGACCGGATCGCGGTGATGGACCAAGGCCGAGTGGTCGACGTCGGCACCGAAGAGGAGTTGCTGGCGCGGTGCGCGCTGTTCCGCGAACTGGTCGCCGGACCGGGCGACGACGTCGAAAAACCGCATCGCTGCGACAAGCTTGAACCCGGCGCGGACGGCACCACCGCAGTCCTGTGGCCGCACGACGAACGCGATGAAGTCGACGCTCTCGCCGAAGCCGCGCGGTCCCGCGGCGGAACACCAGGCGGCGGAAGCGGATTCGCGGGCAGCGGCGGCGCGGACGTGCCACCGACACCGGAGCTGTTGGAAGGCGTCCGCCGGCTGCCCCCGGCTACTGACCGCCCACGACTGTCCGATGTGGACGTCACCGCCCCAGATCCAGGCTTCCGGCTGTCCCGGATCCTGCGTCCGGTGCGGTGGCCGCTCGCCGGGGTGGTCGGCCTGGTCGCGGCCGACGCGCTGGCCTCGCTCGCGCTGCCCGCGCTGTATCAACGCGGGGTCGACCACGGCGTGCTGCCCGGGGTAGCGAGCGTCGTGTGGCTGCTGGCCGGAATCGGCGCACTCGTGGTGGCCGCCGACTGGTTCGTGGTGCGCTGGCAAACCCGGCTCACCGCCCGCGTCGGCGAGACGGTGCTGTACTCGCTGCGCGTGCGCAGTTACGCACACCTGCAACGGCTTGGGCTCGACTATTACGAGCGCGAGCTGTCCGGGAAGATCATGACCCGGATGACGACAGACGTCGACGCGTTGTCCACGTTCCTGCAGACCGGCCTGGCCACCGCAGTGGTCAGCGCGCTCACCTTGGTCGGCATCACGGTCGCGCTGCTGGTCACCGACGCCGCGCTGGCCGTGTACGCGCTAGCCATGCTGCCGATCCTGCTCGTAGCAACGTTCGTGTTCCGCCGGGTCGCTTCGCGCGCGTACAGCGAGGCGCGCGAGAAGGTGAGCGTCGTCAACGCGGACATGCAGGAGAACGTCAGCGGTCTTCGCATCGCCCAGGCGTACACGCGCGAAGAGCGTTCGGCGGCTGTGTTCGCGTCGCGCAGTGACGACTATCGGCGATCGCGGCTGCGCGCGCAGCGGTACATCGCGACGTACTTCCCGCTCGTCTCGCTGCTGTCCGATCTGGCGACCACCACAGTGCTGGTCGTCGGCGCACACCGCGTCGCGGGCGGCACCCTCGAAGCCGGTGTGCTGCTCGGATTCTTGCTGTACCTGCAGCAATTCTTCTCGCCGATCCAGCAACTGTCGTCGGTCTTCGACGGCTACCAGCAGGCCCGCGTCGGCCTGAGCCGCATCGGCGACCTGCTCCGCACGCCGACGTCCGTGCCCGCCGCCGAGCACCCTGTCGAGTTGCCCGCCCGCCTGTCCGGCGAAGTGCGGTTCAAGGACGTCGATTTCGCTTACACCGGTACGGAAAAGCCCGCACTGGAAAACCTGACGCTCGACGTCGCCGCAGGAGAAACCGTCGCATTGGTCGGTGCGACCGGCGCAGGCAAGTCCACCGCGGTGAAGCTAGTCGCGCGCTACTACGACGCCACCGGCGGCGCGGTATTGATCGACGGCGTCGACGTCCGCGAATACGACCTGCCCGCACTGCGCGCCCGGATGGGCGTGGTGCCACAGGAAGCGCACCTGTTCTCCGGCACCGTCGCGGACAACGTGCGATACGGCCGCCCCGAAGCGACCGACGCGGAAGTCGAAGCCGCCGTACGCTCCGTCGGCGCCTTGGACGGCGTAGCCGCGCTGCCCGCCGGCTTCCGCCAACCAGTAGGCGAACGCGGCCGTTCCCTGTCCGCCGGGCAACGGCAGCTCGTCGCGCTGGCCCGAGCCGAGTTGGTCGACCCGGACGTTCTGTTGCTGGACGAAGCCACCGCCGCCCTGGACCCAGCCACCGAAGCCACCGTGCTGCGCGCCACCGAACACCTGGCCCGCCGCCGCACCACCTTCGTAGTCGCTCACCGCCTGGCAACCGCCGCGAAGGCCGACCGAATCGTGGTGCTAGACCACGGCCGCATTGTCGAACAGGGCACACACGCGGAGTTGGTCGCCGCGGACG
Organism: Amycolatopsis sp. NPDC003676; assembly: GCF_053587275.1. Classification (NCBI taxonomy): domain Bacteria; kingdom Bacillati; phylum Actinomycetota; class Actinomycetes; order Pseudonocardiales; family Pseudonocardiaceae; genus Amycolatopsis; species Amycolatopsis sp. NPDC003676. The sequence continues at coordinate 7,452 of NZ_JBSFNS010000144.1, read as the reverse complement.
GCCACTACGCGCGACTGTGGGCCCTGGGATGACGACGACGCACCACGCGAGCGTCGCAACCTACCTGACGCTCGCGTGGTGCCCGACCACAATTACATCGCTGAACAACGCGCACCGAACCGGTCACAGCCGCCGTCGCCGCGAGTGCCGAGCCGAGTCAGGAAATCTTCCGCCGATAACTCACATTCGCGAAGACATACGCCACCACCAGAATCCCCACGCACCAAGCCAACGCGGTCCAGATCCCGCTCCCCACCGGACGCTCCGCGAACAGATCCCGGATGGTGTTCACGATCGACGTCACCGGCTGATGCTCGGCGAACGCGCGCACCGGCCCGGGCATGGTGCCAGTGGGCACGAAGGCCGAGCTGACGAACGGCAGGAAGATGAGCGGGTACGAGAACGCGCTCGCGCCGTCCGCCGATTTCGCGGTGAGCCCGGGGATCACCGCGACCCAGGTCAGCGCCAGGGTGAACAGCACCACGATGCCGAGCACCGAGAGCCAGGCCAGCGGCCCCGCGCTGGTGCGGAAGCCCATCGCGAACGCGACGAGCACCACGACGGCGACCGAGATCAGGTTCGCGATCACCGACGTCAGCACGTGCGCCCACAGCACCGCCGAGCGGGCGATCGGCATGGACTGGAAGCGTTCGAAGATGCCGCCCTTCAGGTCCAGGAAAAGCCGGAACGCGGCGTAGGCGATGCCGGACGCGATGGTGATCAGCAGGATTCCGGGCAGCAGGTAGGTCACGTACGACTCGGAGCCGGAGTTGATCGCGCCGCCGAGGACGTAGGTGAAGAGCAGCAGCATGATGATCGGCGTGATCGTCGTGGTGATGATCGTGTCGAGGCTGCGGGTGATGTGCCGCAGCGACCGTCCTAACAGGACCGAACTGTCGCCGATGAAGTGGTTGCTCATCGCCCTTCCCCCTCGCTTCCGGCGCCGACAAGGGAAAAGAAGACGTCTTCCAGCGTCGGCTGCTTCTCGACGTACTCGACCTTGGCCGGCGGAAGCAGCTGCTTGAGCTCGGCGAGCGTGCCGTTCACGAGCACCCGCCCCTCGTGCAGGATCGCGATCCGGTCGGCGAGATGTTCGGCCTCGTCCAGATACTGGGTGGTGAGCAGCACCGTCGCCCCCTGCTCGGCGAGTTCCTCCACCGCCTTCCAGACGTCGTTGCGCGCCTGCGGATCGAGCCCGGTCGTCGGTTCGTCGAGGAAAATGACCTGCGGGTCCCCGATCAAGCTCATCGCGATGTCGAGACGGCGACGCATACCCCCCGAATACGTCGACACCTTCCGCGCACCGGCGTCAGTCAGCGCGAACCGCTCCAGCAGCCCGTCCGCGATCACGCCCGGGTTCTTGAGATGCCGCAGCTTGGCGACCAGCACCAGATTCTCGCGCCCGGTAAGGATTTCGTCGACCGCCGCGAACTGCCCGGTGAGGCTGATCGACTCGCGCACGTCCGCCCCCTGGCCGGCGACCGCGAACCCGTTCACCTCCGCCTCCCCCGCGTCGGCCTTGAGCAACGTGGACAAAATCCGCACGACCGTCGTCTTGCCCGCCCCGTTCGACCCGAGAAGCGCGAAAATACTGCCCCGCGCCACCTCGAAATCGACCCCGCGCAGCACCTCCAGCTTCCCGTACGACTTTCGCAACCCCCGCACCCGAATCGCCGGCGCCGTCATTGCACTCCCCCCGCGGCACGGTCGATCGATTCGGTCAGCTTCGTCCGCTCCCGGGAAATCCAGTTCCCCTCGGGATAACTCCGGAGAAACTCTTCCGCGAACTCGACCGGCTCGTCGCCGACAATTTCCCGGACAGTCGTCCCGTTCGCCACGCTCTGCTCGAACAGGTCGATGAGATCGTCCAGCATCCGCAGGTGACTCTCCGCCGTCCCCGGCCCGAAGTACTGCAGATACCGGTGCAACGCCTTGATCGCCGTCCGATAGTCCGGCGGCAAGTCCTCGACGCGTGCCTTGTACCGCCGGTACCGCTTCTTGTCCTCCAACGGGCCGGTGACCACTTCCAGATAATGCAGATACCTGCTCTTGGATTCATTCCCCATGATCGATTCCCTCCTTGCGCAGCTGTTCGAGCCGGTCCGAGAGAAACCGCCAGTTCCGCCAGAATTCGTCGAGACTCGCTCTCCCCGGAGCGTTCAGCGAATAAACCTTCCGCGGCGGCCCTTTCTCGGACGGCACTTTCTCGACGTCGACGAGCCCGCGCTGCTCGATCCGCACGAGCAACGCGTAAACGGTGCCCTCGGCGAGATCGGTGAACCCCCGTTCGCGCAACCAGGAGGTGATCTCGTACCCGTAGGCGGGCCGTCCGGCGAGAATCGCGAGGACGATGCCCTCCAAGGTCCCCTTGAGCATCTCCGTCGCCTGCTTGCCCATCGAACGCCCTTCAGCTAGTCAGTAATGCTGAGTACCGGTAGATAGTAACACTGACTACCGGCGGCGGGGAGGGGCATTTCGGGACCGCAGCAAGGAGGCGCGCGAAACAGGCCCGTGCGACGCGGCTACGTCCGGGCAGGACGGGACAGGCAGGACAGGTTCACTCGCGGCGCCGCGAGGTCAGGGCAGTTCGCGCCACCGGAGGTCGCCCCAGCCAGCGGACGTGACGTCGGCCAGCTCAGCCCAGCGAGTCGTTCCCGGACGAACGTGCGTGTCCGAGCCGACGGACCACTCGGGCGCTTCCGGCTCGACGTGCTCGAACTCCTCGATGCCGGACGGGGTGCGCCACACCGCGGTGCAGGAATCGCACATCAACAGGACCGTGCCGTGCTCGGTGACGAGCGGGCGAATCAATCCCTGGTCCCAGAACGACGGACATTCGACCAGCCACATCGCGTCATCACCGCCTCGCCTCGAAAACCGCCACGCCCGAGTGAGGCCGCAGCCTTTCGACAGCACAACACCGCACAGTGAACGACCCGCTACGCACATCCCAACTCGGCCGGAACAGGCTTGGACGACCACGCACCGCCCCACCAGGACGAACCACCCGGCCGCCTCGGCTGCCAGGGCCACCCGCTCGCCAGACGACACGAGCCCCGCGCCGGTCGACGGACAGCCTGGCGAGGCCCGCACCGACCCCGCCGCCGCTGCGCGCCGCTCGACTTCGCCACAACCCCGCGTCAGCCACCAACTCGCCGCCCAGCCTGATCACACCCCGCGTCAGCCACCAGCTCGCCACTCGACCTCGTCACAACCCCCGCGTCAGCCGCCAGCTCGCCCCGGCCCGGCGAACGGCCCACCAGCGAGACACCCGCCGCCGTGATCACGCCCGCCGCGCGGCGGACTGAAAGCGGGCCACAAGCCAGCCGACCTGCGCGAAATCCGGGCGCACGTGGTCCGGACCAACCCGGAACCGCGACGGCCCACCCGGCACAGCCAGCCGAGCGAGCCGCGACACCGGGCAGGAGCTGTGTCCGGGATCACCCCAAACCGGCCGAGGTGACGGCATTCGGCTCTTGCGACGCGTACGGTGGTCCCTGCTGTCTGTCAGGCTGGGCCTCTCAACCGATCCAGACAATGACCTGTCTCACGAGCGTCCAGGTGGCGTGTTTCAGGCCACCGGCAGGGGACTAGCCTGGCGGTCAGCAGGTGCTTGTGATATCGGATCGAGAATGGATAGAGGCGAGAGCCAGCCGTGGCCAGCAGCAGTCCCGCATCGCAGTTCGGTGCCAATGAGTGGCTCGTCGAAGAAATGTACGAGCGGTTTCTCGCGGACCCCCAGTCGGTAGACGCCGCCTGGCACGATTTCTTCGCCGACTACAAGCCCACTCCAGGCGGCAACGGCACGCAAGCGGGAGGGAACGGAGAGGTCAAGGCCTCCGCGCCGGCCCCTGCCGCCAAGACCGCCCCGTCCGCCAAGACCCCGGCCGCCCCCGCGGCCAAGGCTCCGGCGGCGAAAGCCCCGGCGGCCAAGCCCGCCCCGGCGGCGAAGCCCGCGGCGGCCGCTCCGGCAGCCAAGTCCGCGCCGGAATCCAAGCAGCTGCGCGGCGCCGCCGCGGCGATCGCCAAGAACATGGACGCCTCGCTCGCCGTGCCGACCGCGACCAGCGTGCGCGCGGTCCCGGCGAAGCTGATGGCGGACAACCGCATCGTCATCAACAACCACCTCAAGCGCACCCGCGGCGGCAAGATCTCCTTCACGCACCTCATCGGCTACGCCATGGTGCGGGCGCTGAAGGACTTCCCGAACATGAACCGGCACTACCAGCTGATCGACGGGAAGCCGTTCGCGATCACGCCGGAGCACGTGAACTTCGGGCTTGCCATCGACATGAAGGGCAAGGACGACTCCCGCACGCTCGTCGTGGCCTCCATCAAGGCCACCGAGAACATGACGTTCATGCAGTTCTGGCAGGCCTACGAGGAGATCGTCAAGAAGGCCCGCACGAACAAGCTCACCGCGGACGACTTCGCGGGCACCACCATCTCGCTCACCAACCCGGGCGGCATCGGCACGAACCACTCGGTGCCGCGGCTGCAGGCGGGCCAGGGCGCGATCATCGGCGTCGGCGCGATGCAGTACCCGGCGTCGTTCGAGGGCACCAGCGAGAAGACCCTGGTCGACCTCGCGGTCAGCAAGATCATGACGCTGACCTCGACGTATGACCACCGCATCATCCAGGGCGCGGAGTCCGGCGAGTTCCTGAAGCGCATTCACGAACTGCTGCTCGGCGAGGACGGCTTCTACGACGACGTCTTCACCAGCCTGCGGCTGCCGTACGAGCCGATCCGCTGGGTCGCCGACATCCCGGACGGCCCGGTCGACAAGACCGCGCGCGTCATGGAGCTGATCGAGGCGTTCCGGATGCGCGGCCACCTGATGGCCGACACCGACCCGCTGAACTACCGCCAGCGCAGCCACCACGACCTGGACGTGCTGAGCCACGGCCTGACCCTGTGGGACCTGGACCGCGAGTTCGCCGTCGGCGACTTCTCCAGCCGCGAGCGGATGAAGCTGCGCGACATCCTCGGCGTGCTGCGCGACTCGTACTGCCGCACGGTCGGCGTCGAGTACACGCACATCCTCGACCCCGAGGAGCGCGGCTGGATCCAGGAGCGCGTCGAGGTCCGGCACAGCAAGCCGGAGCCGTCGGCGCAGAAGTACATCCTGTCGAAGCTCAACGCCGCCGAGGCGTTCGAGACCTTCCTGCAGACCAAGTACGTCGGCCAGAAGCGGTTCTCGCTGGAAGGCGGCGAGACCGCGATCCCGCTGCTCGACACCATCCTGGACAAGGCCGCCGAGCACGAACTCGACGAGGTCGTCATCGGCATGCCGCACCGCGGCCGGCTGAACGTGCTGGCGAACATCGTCGGCAAGCCGATCAGCCAGATCTTCCAGGAGTTCGAGGGCAACCTCGACCCGGGACAGGCGCACGGCTCCGGCGACGTGAAGTACCACCTCGGGGCCGAGGGCAAGTACTTCCGGATGTTCGGCGACGGCGAGACCCGGGTGTCGCTGGCGTCCAACCCGTCGCACCTGGAGACCGTCGACCCGGTGCTCGAGGGCATCGTCCGCGCCAAGCAGGACGTCCTCGACAAGGGCGGCGAGGGCTACACCGTGCTGCCGGTCCTGATGCACGGCGACGCGGCCTTCGCGGGCCAGGGCGTCGTGGCCGAGACCCTGAACCTGGCGCTGCTGCGCGGCTACCGCACCGGCGGCACCGTGCACGTCGTCGTCAACAACCAGGTCGGCTTCACCACCGCGCCGGAGCACTCGCGGTCCAGCCAGTACGCCACCGACGTCGCGAAGATGATCGGCGCGCCGGTCTTCCACGTGAACGGCGACGACCCCGAAGCCGCGCACTGGGTCGCGAAGCTGGCGGTCGACTACCGCCAGGCGTTCCACAAGGACGTCGTGATCGACCTGGTCTGCTACCGCCGCCGCGGTCACAACGAGGGCGACGACCCGTCGATGACGCAGCCGGCGATGTACGACATCATCGATTCCAAGCGCTCGGTCCGGAAGACCTACACCGAATCGCTGATCGGCCGGGGCGACATCTCCGTCGAGGAGGCCGAGGCCGCGCTGCGCGACTTCTCCAGCCAGCTCGAGCACGTCTTCAACGAGGTCCGCGAACTCGAGCGGCACCCGGCGAAGGCGAGCCCGTCGGTCGAGGGCGAGCAGCAGATCCCGGCGAAGGTCACCACCGCCGTGTCGCGCGAGGTCGTCGAGAAGATCGGCGACGCGTTCGTCAACCTGCCCGAGGGCTTCACCCCGCACCCGCGGGTCAAGCCGGTCATGGAGCGCCGCCACAAGATGTCCCGCGAAGGCGGCATCGACTGGGCCTTCGGCGAACTGCTCGCGTTCGGCTCGCTGGCGCTGGAAGGCCGTCTCGTGCGGCTGTCCGGCCAGGACTCCCGGCGCGGCACCTTCACCCAGCGGCACTCGGTGTTCATCGACCGCAAGAACGGCCAGGAGTACTCGCCGCTGCAGCACCTGGCCGACGGCCAGGGCCGCGTGATGATCTACGACTCGGCGCTGTCGGAGTACGCGGCCGTCGGCTTCGAGTACGGCTACTCGGTGGCGAACTCCGAGGCGCTGGTGATGTGGGAAGCGCAGTTCGGCGACTTCGTCAACGGCGCGCAGACCGTGATCGACGAGTACATCTCCTCCGGCGAGGCCAAGTGGGGCCAGCGCTCGGACGTCGTGCTGCTGCTGCCGCACGGCCACGAGGGCCAGGGCCCGGACCACACGTCCGGCCGGATCGAGCGGTTCCTGTCGCTGTGCGCGGAAGCGTCGATGACCGTCGCGGTGCCCTCCACCCCGGCGAACTACTTCCACCTGCTGCGCCGCCACGCCCTCGACGGCATCCAGCGTCCGCTGATCGTCTTCACCCCGAAGTCGATGCTGCGCAACAAGGCGGCGACGTCGTCGGTCGAGGACGTCACCGGCCAGAGCCGCTTCATGTCGGTCATCGACGACGCGACGCAGGACCCGGCGAAGGTCCGCAAGGTGCTGCTCACCTCGGGCAAGCTCTACTGGGAGCTGGTGGCCGAACGCGAGAAGCGCGGTGCGGACGACGTCGCGATCGTGCGGATCGAGCAGTACTACCCGCTGCCGAAGAAGAAGCTGCTGGCGGCGGTGGAGCGCTACACGAACGCCCAGCAGATCGCGTGGGTCCAGGAAGAGCCGGAAAACCAGGGCGCGTGGCCGTTCTTCGGCCTCAACCTGCCGCGGAAGTTCCCGGAGTTCTTCGGAGGGCTCGACGTGGTCGCGCGGCGCCCGATGGCCGCCCCGTCGGCCGGTTCGTCCAAGGTGCACGAGGTCGAGCAGAAGGCGTTGATCGCCAAGGCGTTCGACTGATCGTTGCTCGTCCGAAGGCCGCCGCGGGATGCGTTCCCGCGGCGGCCTTCGTCGTGAGTGGCGATGCCGGTTCTAACCCGCGTGACAAGGGTAGATCGCACGTCTGTAGATCACTCACACTATTCGAT
>NZ_JBSFNS010000143.1:0-17859 GCF_053587275.1 Amycolatopsis sp. NPDC003676 | reverse complement strand
GGGACAGGCCGAAGGCCCCTCCCGCCGCTCACCCCAAAACGCCGGCTAAAAGCAATCCCGCGCGCGGCGGCGAAGCCGACGCCAAAAACACAGTTGCGTGCCGAGCCTCCCCCGCAAACCCGCCCCCGACTAACTCGCCCACAACTACCCCACCCACAACTCCTCCCGCGAGTGAGCCCATGTCTAATCCGTGTGAACCCCGTCCCCCACTCTCAGCAAAATCGTCATAACGTCGCTTCGTGCCCCGAATCCCGTTCCCTCGCACCCGCGGCTCCCGGCTCGTCGCCGCAGCCGCCGTGGTGCTGGTCGCCGCCGCGGCAGTGACCGTCTGGGCGACCCGCGACCGCGGCCCCGCCCCGGTCCGGACCCAGGACGCCTTCCTCTCGATGCCCGCCGCCCCCGGTTCCCCCGATCAGGTCCGCATCGACACCACGACCTACTACCCCGAACACACGCCTGCGCCCGCCGTACTGCTGGCGCACGGCTTCGGCGGCGACAAGTCCAGCGTGGACCCACAAGCCCGCGAACTGGCCCAGCGCGGCTTCGTCGTGCTCACCTGGTCCGCACGCGGATTCGGCCACAGCACCGGCAAAATCGGCCTGAACGACCCCGACGGCGAGGTCGCCGACGCACGCAGGCTGGTCGACCGCCTGTCGGCGAGCCCCGAAGTGGCGACCGGCGCCGACGGCCAACGCGAGATCGGGGTAACCGGAGCGTCCTACGGCGGTTCACTGTCACTCCTGCTAGCCGGGACCGACCACCGAGTGCGCGCGCTCGCGCCGGTCATCACCTACAACGACCTCGGCCAAGCCCTCGTGCCAAACGCCGCGGCGACGACCGCTCCGGAAGCGAAGACTCCAGCGGCTGGCGCGTTCTCCCCGGACGGCGTCTTCAAAAAGACCTGGGCGGGCATCTTCTTCTCCGCCGGTTCTGGCGCGGCCGCAGCGAGCACGCCGTCCACCGAAGCGCCGGAAGCGGGACAGAAGACCAACGACAACGGCAGCACCGCGGGCAACAGCGGCGGCACCGCACCGCAAGCCGCCGCGCCACCAGCTGGGGCTCGGTCGGAGCGGCCGTCCGCAGACCCGTGCGGACGGTTCACCGCACCGGTCTGCAAGGCGTACACGGAACTCGCGACCACCGGCAAAGCCAGCCCAGAAACGGTCGCGCTGCTGCACCGAGTCTCCCCCTCGTCGGTCACCGGCAAGATCACCGCGCCGACGCTGCTCGTCCAAGGCGAGAGCGACACGCTGTTCGGGCTCGACCAGTCCGACGCCACCGCGCGGCAGATCACCGCGGCGGGCGGATCGGTGCGCACGATCTGGTACACCGGCGGCCACGACGGCGGCATTCCCGGGCCGCAGCTGCGCGCGAAGATCGGCGACTTCCTGTGGTCGTCGCTCACCGGCCAGGGCGACCCGGGCCGCGGATTCAGCTACGACGTTCAAGGCACGTTGCGCGCCAACGGAACCCCGTCGGTGCGGACGGTCAACACCGCCGCGTATCCCGGCCTGAACGGCGACGGGACCGAGCGCAAGCAGGTGGCGCTCAGCGGTCCGGCGCAGCCGATCGTCCGGCCCGCGGGCGCGAATCCGGCCGCGGTGAGCGGGATTCCGGGGCTCAACGGGCTCGCGTCCGGCACCTCGCGGCTGGCTCCGCTGTTCAGCAGCGACCCGCCGGGGCAGGCCGCGCAGTTCGGCACCGCGCCGTTCGACAGCCAGGTGCTGCTGTCCGGTTCGAGCACGGTCCGGCTGCGGGTCGCGACCGATCCGGCGCATCCGCAGCCGGAGGCGGTGCTGTTCGCAAAGCTGTACGACGTCGGCCAGGACGGCACCCGCGTGCTGCCCGCGAACGCGGTCGCGCCGTTCCGGGTCACCGGGCTGCCCGCCGACGGCACGCCGGTCGACGTCACGGTGACGCTGCCGGGCGTCGTGCGGCCGATCGACTCCGGGCATTCGCTGCGGCTCGTCGTCGGCACGACCGACCAGGCGTACTCGGTGCCGACGCAGCCGGGAGTGTTCCGGGTCGGGCTCGCTTCCGGTGCGGCACTTGCCGTCCCCGTGGTGCCTGGCGCGTCGGTCGGCGCTCCGCTGCCGGTCGGGCAGCTGATCGGCATCGGCGCGACGCTGCTGATCGCGATCGCGGTCGTCGTGGTCGCGGTGATCCGGCGGCGGCGGGCGCACGACGTCGACCCGGAACTCGCGAACACCCCGCTGGTGATCAAGGGGCTGAAAAAGCAGTACGCGGGCGGGTTCACCGCGGTGGCGGACCTGTCGTTCCGCGTCGAACCGGGCCAGGTGCTCGGCCTGCTCGGGCCGAACGGCGCGGGCAAGACGACCACGCTGCGGATGCTGATGGGCCTGATCACGCCGACCGCGGGCGAGATCCGCGTGTTCGGCCACCGGATCGCGCCGGGCGCGCCGGTGCTGTCGCGGATCGGGTCGTTCGTCGAGGGCTCCGGATTCCTGCCGCATCTGTCCGGCAAGGCGAACCTGGAGCTGTACTGGGCGGCGACCGGGCGGCCGGTCGAGAAGGCGCATTTCACCGAGGCGCTGGAGATCGCCGGGCTCGGCGACGCGGTGCACCGGCGGGTGAAGACCTACAGCCAGGGCATGCGGCAGCGGCTCGCGATCGCGCAGGCGATGCTCGGGCTGCCGGAGCTGATGGTGCTCGACGAACCGACCAACGGGCTCGACCCGCCGCAGATCCACCAGATGCGGGAGGTCCTGCAGCGCTACGCCGCCACCGGGCGCACCGTCGTCGTCTCGAGCCACCTGCTGGCCGAGGTCGAGCAGACGTGTTCGCACGTGGTGGTCATGCACCGCGGGAGGCTCGTGGCCTCGGGCGAGGTCGGCGAGCTGGCGGCCTCGAGCGGCGAGGCCACGTTCCGGGTCGGCGACCCGGCGGCGGCCGCGGCGGCGCTCAAGGGCGTCGGCGGTGTGTCGGACATCGAAACCGAGGGCGATCTGGTGCACGCGAATCTCGACGGGCTGCCGCGCGCCGACGCGGTCGCGGCGCTCGTGCGCGCCGGAGTCGCGGTGGAGCAGGCCGGGCCGCGCCGCCGGCTCGAAGACGCGTTCCTGCAGCTGGTGGGAGAGGATTCATGAGCGAGGGCAACAGTTCCGGCGGGGTCCACACCGACCCGGCCGCACTGCAGGAACTGAGCGATCTGGCCACGGCGGAACCGGCCGAGGTCGGCCCGGACGGCGCGGTGGCGGGCTATCGCGCCGACCGGACACTGCGGTTGAGCGTGGAGCTGAAACGGCAGCTGCGCCGGCGGCGGACCCAGCTGGTGCTGGCGTTCGTCGCGGTGCTGCCGTTCATCCTGGTGGTGGCGTTCCAGATCGGGCAGTCCAGTCCCAACCGCCGCTCCGGCGGCTTCGTGGACCTCGCGACGGCGAGCGCGCCGAACTTCGTGGTGCTCGCGTTCTTCGTGTCCGGCACGTTCCTGCTGCCGATGATCGTCGCGTTGTTCTTCGGCGACACGATCGCGAGCGAATCGTCGTGGTCGAGCCTGAAGTACCTGCTGGCGATCCCGGTGCCGCGGCATCGGCTGCTGCGGCAGAAGGCCGTGGTGTCCGGGTTGCTGTCGATCGCCGCGCTGGTGCTGCTGCCGGTGGTTTCGCTGCTGGTCGGCATCATCTGGTACGGCGCGGGCGACGCGATCAGCCCGACCGGCGACGCGGTCAGCTTCGGCGACAGCCTGCTGGCGCTGCTGATGTCCACTGTGTACATCGTGGTGCAGCTGGCCTGGGTCGCCGGGCTCGCGCTGCTGCTGAGCGTGTCGACGGAAGCGCCGCTGGGCGCGGTCGGCGGGACGGTGCTGGTGGCGATCCTGTCGCAGATCCTCGACCAGATCACCGCTTTGGAGGGCTTGCGGAACTATCTGCCGACGCACTATTCGTTCGCCTGGATCGACTTGATCTCCACGGACATCGACTGGACGAACCTGGCCAGCGGCGTGTTGTCGTCGGTCATCTACACGACGGTGTTCCTGCTGCTCGCTGGCCGCCGGTTCGCACGCAAGGACGTCACCAGCTGAGGCGGACGTCCGGTACGGTTCGGCGCGTGACGATCCACCTGGAACTCGATGCCGGCGTCGCACTCGTGACCCTCGAACACGGGCGCGGCAACACCCTCGACACCGCCACCTGCAAAGAGCTGGTGATCAGACTCGAAGAGGCCGACGCGGCCGGAGCGCGCGCGGTCGTGCTCACCGGCTCCGGCGACATGTTCTCCGCCGGAGTGGACCTGCTCGCCGTCGACGAGGGCGGCGCGCGCTACGTCGGCGATTTCCTGCCGGCGCTGTCGGACGCGTTCCTGGCCGTCTTCGGCTTCCCGCGCCCGGTGGTGGCGGCGGTGAACGGCCACGCCATCGCGGGCGGCATGGTCCTGGCGGCGGCGTGCGACCACCGGATCGCCGCGGACGGCCCCGGCCGCATCGGCGTGACGGAGCTGCTCGTGGGCGTGCCGTTCCCGTTGTCGGCGCTGGAAATCCTGCGCTGCACCTACGGGACGACGCCCTTGCCGTCCCTGATCTACAGCGGCGCGACGGTCACCATGGCCGACGCCGTCCACCGCGGCCTGGTCGACGAGGTCGTGCCCGCCGAGGACGTGCTCACCCGCGCACGCGAACTGGCCGCCCGGCTCGGCGAACTGCCCACGGAGGCTTTCGCGCACACGAAGCAGCAGCTGCGGCAGCCGTACCACCAGCGGATCGCGGAGAACCGCGTGTCCGACGACGCGCAGGTGGAACGGCTGTGGCGGTCGGAACCGGCGCTGGCGGCGGTGAAGGCTTACGTGGAGAAGGTGCTGAAGCGCTGACCTTTCGGTTGGTCCTTTCCCGGGAAATCGCGGGATTAGAGACTTTCTTGCCTCAGCTCTGCCCGCACACCCATTGCTTCGGACGCATGTTTCTGTGAAAGTCGAAGCGAGGGTCCGGGAACCGGGGGTGCCTCAGTTCGGAGCGCACCCCCGGGCCGGGGGTCCCATTCGGCTGATCGCCGTCAGTTCTCTCCCAGTTTGACCAGCTCGAGGTCGGTTTGGGGAAAGTCGTCGCCGATGCAGAGCAGCGGTTCTCCGGCGATCTTGGCGGTGGCATAGCTGTGGCAGTCGCCGAGATTCAGCTTCGCCGGATGACGGCCTTTCCCGAACTGACTGAAGGCGTCAGTGGCGATCTCGCTGTGTTCCTCGGTGAAGGGGACCACCGCGATGCGGTTGTCCTGCATGAACCTGGCCAGGGCCAGCCTCCCCCGGGAACCCAGCCGCACCGTCAAGACGACGCCCACCTCCACCAAGGTCGGTGCGCCAATTCTCGGCGCGGCGGCCTCGGCGAGGCGTTCTTCGAGCCGATCGTGGCCTGGCTCGCGCAGGAGAATCGCCACGATCGCGGAACTGTCGAGGATCACACGCCCTCCGGCCCGAATCCGAGAATGTCTTCTTCCTCCTCCTTGGAGAGCGGCTTTCCCAGCTCCTCGGGCGGGATGAGCGGCCAGATCTCCTCTTCGAGCATCCGGCGCAACCGCTTCAGCCGCTGTTCAGCGTCCTCGTGCTTGCGCAGCTGGTCCCGGCGCAGCTGAAGAGACTCGCGGACCGCCCCGGTTTTAGTGGTGCCGGTCAGCTCGGCGACCTCGGCTGCCAAGCGCTCCGCTTCCGGATCCTTGATGTTCATCGCCATGGTGTAAGGGTACCCGAGATGGTGTAACTACTTGATTCCGGCAGCGTCCATCCCCCGCAGTTCCTTCTTCAGGTCGGAGACCTCGTCGCGCAGCCGGGCGGCCAGTTCGAACTGCAGGTCGCGGGCGGCCTGCATCATCTGGTCGGTCATCTGCTGGATCAGGTCGGCCAGTTCGGCGCGCGGCATCGACGACACGTTCTTGTCGGTCAGCATGCCCGAGCTGCGGACGCGGTCGCCCTGTTCCGGCTTCTTGCCGCGCGAGGCGTTGCGGCCCGAGCCGCCGACCGCGACCGACTCGTCCGAGTCTTCCGCTTCGTTGTAGACGCGGTCGAGGATGTCGGCGATCTTCTTGCGCAGCGGCTGCGGGTCGAGGCCGCGCTCCTCGTTGTAGGCGACCTGCTTGGCGCGGCGGCGGTCAGTCTCCTCGATCGCGTACTGCATCGAGTCGGTGATCTTGTCCGCGTACATGTGGACCTCGCCGGACACGTTTCGCGCCGCGCGGCCGATGGTCTGGATCAGCGACGTGCCGCTGCGCAGGAAGCCTTCCTTGTCCGCGTCGAGGATCGCGACCAGCGACACCTCGGGCAGGTCGAGGCCCTCGCGCAGCAGGTTGATGCCGACCAGGACGTCGTAGTCGCCCGCGCGCAACTGGCGCAGCAGCTCGACCCGGCGCAGCGTGTCGACCTCCGAGTGCAGGTACCGGACGCGGATGCCCAGCTCCAGCAGGTAGTCCGTGAGGTCCTCGGCCATCTTCTTGGTGAGCGTGGTGACCAGGACGCGCTCGTCCTTGTCCGCGCGCTCCCGGATCTCGTGCACCAGGTCGTCGATCTGCCCCTCGGTCGGCTTCACGACCACCTTCGGGTCGACCAGGCCGGTGGGCCGGATGACCTGCTCGACGAACTCGCCGCCGGTCTGGCCCATCTCGTACGGGCCCGGCGTCGCCGACAGGTACACCGTCTGGCCGATCCGGTCGGAGAACTCCTCCCAGGTCAGCGGCCGGTTGTCGACCGCGCTCGGCAGCCGGAACCCGTAGTCGACGAGGTTGCGCTTGCGGCTCATGTCGCCCTCGTACATGCCGCCGATCTGCGGCACCGTCTGGTGCGATTCGTCGATGACCAGCAGGAAGTCTTCCGGGAAGTAGTCGATGAGCGTGGCGGGCGCGGAACCCGCGCCGCGGCCGTCGATGTGCCGCGAGTAGTTCTCGATGCCGGAGCAGAAGCCGACCTGCCGCATCATCTCGATGTCGTAGGCGGTGCGCATCCGCAGCCGCTGGGCCTCCAGCAGCTTGCCCTGCTTCTCCAGCTCGGCCAGCCGCTCTTCCAGCTCGGCCTCGATGCCGCGGATCGCCTTTTCCATCCGCTCCGGCCCGGCGACGTAGTGCGTGGCCGGGAAGATCCGGACCTCGTCGACCTCGCGCACGATGTCGCCGGTGAGCGGGTGCAAGTAGTACAGCTTGTCGATCTCGTCGCCGAAGAACTCGACGCGGATCGCCAGCTCCTCGTACGCCGGGATGATCTCCACCGTGTCGCCGCGGACGCGGAAGGTGCCGCGCGCGAAGGCGATGTCGTTGCGCGAGTACTGCACGTCGACCAGCGCGCGCAGCAGCACGTCGCGCTCCACCGTGGCGCCGACCTCCAGCTTCGTGGACCGGTCGAGGTACGACTGCGGCGTGCCGAGGCCGTAGATGCAGGACACCGACGCGACCACGATGACGTCGCGGCGCGAGAGCAGGTTCATCGTGGCGGAGTGGCGCAGCCGTTCGACGTCGTCGTTGATCGACGAGTCCTTCTCGATGTACGTGTCCGTCTGCGCGATATACGCCTCGGGCTGGTAGTAGTCGTAGTAGCTGACGAAGTATTCGACCGCGTTGTGCGGGAACAGCTCGCGCAGCTCGTTGGCCAGCTGCGCGGCCAGCGTCTTGTTCGGGGCCATCACCAGAGTGGGCCGCTGGACGCGTTCGATCAGCCACGCGGTGGTGGCCGATTTGCCGGTGCCGGTGGCGCCGAGCAGCACGACGTCTTTCTCGCCCGCGCGGATCCGGCGTTCGAGATCGTCGATGGCCGCCGGCTGGTCGCCGGCGGGCTGGTACTCGCTGACCACCTCGAACCGGCCGCCGGCGCGAGGCACCTCGGAAACCGGGCGGAAGTCGGACTGGGCGAGGACGGGGTGTTCGGTTGCGAAAGCCACGAGAACCAGGGTAGGCCGGGGCACCGACAATTTCCGCGACGGCCGGTGTGAGCTGGGGATCTATCGCTCTTCCGGGGCGGATTCGCGGCCCCGGGCCCGCACGCGGCCTGGCTTGGGCACGGCATGCGGCGAGCTCCGCGGGGAGTCCTGGGGCCCCGCACGAGCTTCCGGCTCAGCAGCTGCAGCAGTCGCATCCGCCGCAGCAGTCGCAGTCGCACCCGTTGCAGCAGTCGCAGCCGCAGTCGCAGTCGGCGCCGTTCGGTTCGCCGCTCCAGGGGCCCGGGTACGGATCGCGGCAGCAGAACTGGCAGGAGCAGCACATGTACGTCGCGATCGCGCAGCCCGCGAAGAAGTTCCGGCGTTTCGGCGGCACCGCGAACTTCGGAATCCAGCAGCCGCCGCCCTTGCCGTCCAGGGAGTCCCCGCCCTCCGGCGGTCCGGGACCGTCCGGACCTCCCGGCCCGCCTGGTCCACCAGGCCCGCCAGGCCCGCCAGGCCCGGGAGGGCCCGCGGGGCCGCCGGGGCCGGGCATCCCGGCAGGTCCGTAGCCGGGAACCGGAGCGCCGTAGCCCGGCGGCGGCCCGTACCCGGGCATCCCCGGCTGCTGGCCGTATCCCGGCTGCCCGGGCCCAGGCGCACCGATCCCCGGTCCGTAAGGCGACTGCTGCGGCGCAGGCCCCGGCCCGATCCACCCGGGCGGCGGCTGCTGGCCATGTACCCCGTGCCCGTGCAAGTGGTGATGCCCGAACGCCCGCCGAACCGCCTGTCGCAGCTCGTGCACCAGCAGCGCGTGCAGCAGAGCCGAATCAGCGAACTCCGCCTCCCGCAGTGCCAGCTCGACCCCGAGCACCGCGTCCGTGCACAACCGGTGGGCCTCGTCCAGCGCGGTTCCCGTGGCCAGCAACGGATTCCACGCACCGGACGCGGCATCCGCAGCCAGGTCTTCGACCGCGTCGAGCAGGTGCGCCACCCGCCCGAACAGCCGTCCCGCCTCGGCGAGCGGAGCGCGGTTGCCGGGGCGGCCAGCCAGCACCGCGGTCTGCGCGAACGCCGCGGACGACGCCAGTTCGGCCGGTTCGGTCGCCAGCAGCGGCGAGTCTCCGGCACGAATGGCCCGCTCCAGCTCCCCCTGCCGACCGACCGCTTCGGTCAGCACCGCGGTGTCGAAGCCGATGCCAGCGCCCGTCCGACCGCCTTGTGCGGCCCACCGGCGAGCAACTAGCCGCGCTGCCCCAGCGACCGGACGCCGGGCGAAAGCGCCGTCCCGGTCGGCGACGTGGTCGTCGACCTTCGCCGAAGCCAGTACCAGCGAAACCGCCGCCGCGAGCCGGGCGCCGTCGCCGACCGCGACGGACGCTGGGCGCATCGACCGCAGCGGGCAGGGTCCCGCAGCACGCCGGGGTCCGCTCGGCGTCTGTGCCTCGACCAGCGCCGATACGATCAGCGCGTCGTAGTTCGTCACGACCCGGGCGAACTGGCCGTGCTGGTCGCGCAGGGCCAGGCAGAGGCCGCACAGGTGTGCCATCCAGTCCGCGTGCAGCCGCCCAGCCAGCCGGTGCCGGCAGGGTCTGATGATCCCGAACAAGTGCTTGTCCCCCCAGGAGAACCGAACGACTCGCGAACTTTAGCCTCTCGGCCGGGCCCCTGACCGGCGTTCCGGCGATTCTCGCGAAGGGCGCGGGCAAGGCAGGATGGGCGGATGACCGATCTGCACCCGCCGAAGGTCGAGACGTTCGACCCGGCCGCCCGCGTGAACATCGACAACAAGGGCATCCGCCGCGACGTGGAGGAGTTCCGCGAGGAGCGCTTCGGCCTGTACCTGGCCCGGCCGGCGCCGGGGCGGGCGCAGTTCCACTACCTCGAATCCTGGCTGCTTCCGGAGCTCGGGCTGCGGATCACCGACTTCTGGTTCAGCCCCGGCCACGAACGCGACCAGGACTTCTACCTCGACGTGGTGCGCGTGCACCGCGACGGCCCGCGCTGGGTCGCCACCGATCTCTACCTCGACCTCGTGCTCAAGGACAAGATCTCGGTCCGGGTGATCGACACCGACGAACTGCTCGCCGCTGTCGCCGGAAACCTGCTCTCCCAAGAAGACGGCGAGTACGCGCTCGAAGTCGCCTACGCTGCCGTCGAAGGGCTCGCCGCGCACGGCTACGACCTCGCCGCCTGGCTGTCCACAAAGGACATGACACTCGGCTGGCGCAGGCATCCCTAACCGGGAACGGGGGAATTCCCCACCCCTGCCCGGCGGTCAGCCGGATTACCCGGAACGGCTCCCCCGGCCACGATCAGCGGCATGGAACGAACCGCAAACCAGGTGACGCTCGACCTCGTGTGCTCGCTCTACCGCGAGCACACCGAAGCGTTGCGCGCCGCGAAGGACGCCCAGCGAGCGCACCGCCGCGCGCACCCCACGATGAAGACCCAGCTGGACGACGTCGAGGCGGAGATCACCTACCTGCTCCTGCGCCATCTGCGCCCGGAAAAGGTCGTGGAGATCGGTTCGCTGCACGGCTGGTCCACTAGCTGGATCCTGCGCGCGCTCGCGGACAACGGCTCCGGCAAGCTGACCACGATCGACCTCATCGGGAATGCCACCAAGACCGTCCCGCACGCGCTGGCCAAGGGCCGCTGGGAGTTCCGCCAGGGCGACGCGCGCACGCTCACCGCCGACTGGCTGTCCGATGTGGACTATCTCTTCATCGACGCCGACCACGGCGCGCGCTTCGCGAGGTGGTACCTCGCCGACGTCTTCCCGAAGATCGACGCCGCAGTGAGCGTGCACGACGTGTTCCACCGCGGGACCCCGCTGCCGTTCACCGAAGGCACCGAAGTGGTGCGCTGGCTGGGAAAAACGCAGACTCCGTACTTCACCGCCGCCCGCGCCCGGGCGAAACACGCGTACGCTCGGCTTGACGAACTCAGGCGCGAACTCGGCGTCGACAGCATCGTCCACACCGGCCGCGACAACCCGATGATCTACTTCCGCATCCACCGATCGGTGGATGCGCGGCTGACAGCCGGTGGACCGGAAGTCGCACCGTTCCGCTGATCCGATCGGCCGCTCCAGCCGGGATTCTCGAATACAGCAACCGCTGCGATTCGAGAGGGGACGGCGGACAATGCCGGTCATCGAGGTGCGAAACCTCCGGAAGCGCTACCGCGAGAAAACGGCGGTGGAAGACGTTTCGTTCACCGTGGAGCGGGGCGAGATCTTCGGGATCCTCGGCCCCAACGGGGCGGGCAAGACGACCACGGTCGAATGCGTCGAGGGTCTGCGCTCCCCCGACGGCGGCACCGTTTCGGTTCTCGGGCTCGACCCGCGGCGCGACGTCCGCGAGCTGCGCCAGCGCCTCGGCGTCCAGCTGCAGGAAAGCCGGCTGCCCGACCGGTTGCGCGTCGCCGAGGTCCTCGACCTGTTCGCCGCGATGTACCGCACTCCGGCGGATCCGGAGCGGCTGATGGACCTGCTCGGGCTCACTGAGCAACGGAACACGTTCTACCGCAAGCTTTCCGGCGGACAGCAGCAGCGCGTGTCGATCGCGCTCGCGCTCGTCGGCAGTCCCGAGGTGGTGGTGCTCGACGAACTGACGACCGGTCTCGACCCGCAGGCCCGCCGCGACACCTGGGATCTCGTTGAAGCGGTCCGCGCCCAGGGCGTGACGGTCGTGCTGGTCACGCACTTCATGGAGGAAGCGGAACGGCTGTGCGACCGGATCGCGGTGATCGACGCCGGGCTCGTCGTCGCGACCGACACCCCGGCGGGGCTGGTCGGCCGGGTCGGCGGGGAGCAGCGCATCCGGTTCCGCCCGTCCGCGCCGGTCGAGCCGCGGGAGCTGGCCGGGCTGCCGGACGTGCTGAAGGTCGAGCGGAACGGCACGCATCTCGTGGTGACCGGCGGCGCCGGCGCGCTGCAGGCGGTGACGTCGTTCCTCGCCCGCGCCGACGTGGTGGCGGGCGATCTGCGGGTGGAGCAGGCCAGCCTCGACGACGCCTTCGTCGCGCTGACCGGCCGGAAACTGGACTGAGGGGGAACCGGAAGTGTTGTCGAAACTGACCGTCGCCGAGGCGAAGATCTTCCTCCGCGACCCCGGTGCTCCCGCCGTGGTGCTCGGGATCCCGCTGGCGCTGGTGCTGGTGTTCGGGCTGATGCCGGGGTCGCGCGAACCCAGCGCCGAGCACGGCGGCCAGTCGGCGCTGGCCACGCTGATCGCGCCGATGGCGGTGGCGCTCCTGCTCGGGATTCTCGCGGTGTACATGCTGCCCGGCGCGATGGCCGCGCACCGGGAGAAAGGGGTGCTGAAGCGGCTGGCGGCGAGCCCGATGCCGCCGTCGCGGCTGCTGGCCGCGCAACTGCTGGTGAACCTCGCCATCGCGGTCGTCGCGATCGTGCTCGTCGTGGGGGTGGGCACGCTCGCGCTCGGCATGGCGCTGCCGAGGAACCCGGGCGGGTTCCTCGCGGTCGCGCTCCTGGGCGCGGTGTCGCTGTTTTCAGTCGGCACCCTGCTCGCCGCGTTCGTACCGAGCGCCCGCGCGGCGAACGGGATCGGCGCGGCCGTGTTCTTCCCGATGCTCGCGCTCGGCGGGGTCTGGGTGCCGAAGGAACAGCTGCCGCCGGTGCTGCAGCACATCGCCGACATCCTGCCGCTCGGCGCGACGCTCGGCAGCCTGCGCGAAACCGCAGCCGGACACGCACCGCACTGGCTGCCGATGGTCGCCCTCGCGGTGGTCGCCGTCGTGTGTTCGACGCTCGCCGCCCGATTCTTCCGCTGGGAGTGAGCGCGATGACTGCGACACAGGAAGAAACCACGGCCAACCGCTCGGTCGCGCCGTTCGCCCGGATGCCCGTGTTCGGCATCGTCGCGCTGATGGCGGTGCCGCTGGTGCTCACCGCGAACAATTACGGCTATTTCGGCGACGAGCTGTACTTTCTCGCCGCCGGACGGCATCTGGCCTGGGGTTACGTGGACCAGCCGCCGCTGCTGCCGCTGCTCGCCCGCGCGATGGACGCGATCGCGCCGGATTCGCTGTTCGTCCTGCGGCTCCCGGCGATGCTGGCGATGCTCGCCGGGGTCGTGTTCGCCGCGCTCATCGCCCGCGAACTCGGCGGCCGCACCCGCGCGCAGGTCATCACTGCCGCGACCTTCGCCGCCTGCACGAATTTCGTGGCCGGCGGCCACTACCTGGCGACCTCGACGCTGGATCCGTTCCTCTGGACCGTCCTGCTCTGGCTGGTCGTCCGCTGGATCCGCACCCGGCGCGACGGCCTGCTGCTGTGGGCCGGAGTCGTCACCGCGCTCGCGTTGTACGTGAAGTTCCTGATCGGCGGATTCTGGATCGTCGCCGGGATCGCGCTGCTGATCTGCGGTCCGCGCGAACTGCTGCGCCGTCCGATGCTGTGGGCGGGCGCCGCGATCGCCGCACTGGCGCTGGTCCCGACGCTGGTCTGGCAGGCGCAGCACGGCTGGCCGCAGCTCAGCATGGGCGCGGCGATCTCGAACGAGGTCAGCGAATCCTGGGGCGGGCGGCTGTCCTGGCTCCCGCAGGCGCTGCTGCTCGCGGGCGTCCCGGTGGGGGCCGTGCTGCTGGGCTACGGCCTGTGGCGGCTGCTGCGTTCGCCGCGGTTGCGTTCCTACCGCTTCCTCGCCTGGACCACGCTCGCGCTCGCCGTGGTGTTCATCGCGGTGAACGGCCGGTCGTATTACATCGCGGGAATGTTCGCGCCGTGCTGGGCGGTCGCGGCGGTGGAGCTTGAGAAGGGGCAGGCGTCGCGGTGGTGGCGCTGGATCCCGACCTGGCCGGTCTACGTGCTTTCCGCGCTGCTGATGCTGCCTGCGGCCCTGCCGGTGTGGCCGCATTCCTGGGTCGAGAAGAACCCGTCGCTGCCGACGCCCGCCTTCTCGTTCGGCGAGGTCGGCTGGCCGGAAGCCGCGCAATCGGTCGCCCGCGCGTTCCATCGCGTGCCCGACCCGGCACACACCGCGATCGTCGGCGAGACGTACTGGACTGCGAGCGCGCTCGACCGCTACGGCCCTGATCTGGGCCTGCCCGAGCCGACCAGCCCGAACCGCGGGTACGCCACCCTGGTCGTGCCGCCCGATTCGGCGCGCGACGTCCTGTTCGTCGGATTCGATCCTCGACCGCTGCTCGGGCACTTCGCCCACCTCGAGCCGGTCGGAACCGTGACGACCGGGAACGCGAAGCCGAGTGTGCTCGACGGCACGCCGATGTGGCTCGCGACCGCGAGGCGGCAGCCGTGGCCGGAAATCTGGCCCCACCTGGCGAACACCGGCGCTTGACCGGCGCCACCCGCAGTACGGCGGCGTCAGGCCTCGCCCGTAGGGTGCGGGCGAGGCCAGCCCCCGATCCGCCGACAGGGAGCAGGATGGACGCCGTGACCACGGCCACCGCACCGAGCACGCCGAACCGCGCGCTCGCCGAGTTCGCTCGGCGGCCGGTCTTCCTGCTCGCCGCAGGGACCGCCGCCGTACTCCTCGCCACCGCCGGCCGCTACGGCTACTTCGGCGACGAGCTGTACTTCCTCGCCGCGGGCAAACACCTCGCGTGGGGTTACGCGGACCAGCCGCCGGTGCTGCCGTTCCTCGCCTGGCTGGCGAACTCGATCGCGCCGGGCTCGCTCGTCGTGTTCCGGATCCCGGCGATACTGGCGACCGCCGCGGGCGTCGTGTTCACCGCGCTCATCGCCCGCGAAATGGGCGGCGAGCGCAAGGCGCAGATCCGCGCCGCCGCGGCGTACGCGATCTGCGGGCAGTTCGTCGGCAGCGGCCACTACCTCGCGACGTCCACTGTGGACCCGCTGCTGTGGACGATCGTGCTGTGGCTGCTGGTGCGCTGGATCCGCACCCGCGACGACAATCTGCTGCTGTGGCTCGGCGTCGCGACGGCGGTCGGGCTGAACGTGAAGTTCCTGATCGGCGGGTTCTGGGCGGTCACGGCGATCACCGCGCTCATTTTCGGACCGCGAGACCTGTTGCGCCGCCCGAAACTGTGGCTGGGCGCGGCGATCGCCGCTGTCGCGTGTGTGCCGACATTGCTCTGGCAGGCCTCGAACGGCTGGCCGCAGCTCGGCATGGGCGACGCGGTGTCGCGCGAAGTCGAGGAGGCGGGCGGCCGGGCGATGTTCGTGCCAGCGCTGCTCGCCGGGGCCGGTTGGGTCATCGGCGCGCTAGGCGTGCTGTACGGACTGACAGTGCTGGTCGGCAGTTCTCGGCTGCGCGCGTACCGATTCCTCGGTTGGACCGCGCTCGGCGTCTTCGCGCTCTTCCTGATCGGCAACGGCCGGTTCTATTACGCCGCAGGCACTTTCGGCTTGCTGTGGGCGGCCGCCGCAGTGCATCTGCAGGACCGGCCGCGGCCCGCGCTGTGGTGGCGCTGGGTGCCGACGTGGCCGATGTTCGTCCTGTCCGCGCTGTACAGCCTTCCCTACGCGCTCCCGGTGTGGCCGGAGCAGTGGCTGGTCGAGCATCCGACCGCACCTCGCCCGGCGTACGCGATGGAGGAGTACGGCTGGCCGGATCTGGCCGCGTCCGTCGCCAAGCAGTACCGCGCGCTGCCGCCCGAGCAGCGAACCCGCACCGCGCTCGTCACCGGCGGCTACTGGCAGGCGGGCGCGCTCGGCCGGTACGGGCCTGATCAGGGCCTGCCCGAGGCGTACAGCGCCAGCCGCGGATTCTGGTACTTCGGGCGGCCGGACGACAAGGCGGACACCGTGCTGTTCGTCGGCCGCGAACCGGCGAAGCTGGCGGCGCACTTCCGGTCCGCGCGCATCGTCGGCGAGGTCGACAACCGGCTGGGCGTCCCGAACGCCAGCCGGCACATGCCGATCTGGCAGCTCGACGGCCGGATCGGCAGCTGGGCCGAGATCTGGCCGCAGCTCAAGGATCTGAAGGCGTGAGATTCGAGGACGTCCGGGACGTCGAACTCGACTGGCGCGGTTCGCTGATGCCGCCCGCCGTGCCTCGGCCCGGCGACAAGCCCGTGCGGTGGCACCGATGGTTCGCCCAGGTGGAGACGGCGCTCGCGTGGGTTCTCCTGGTCGTCCCGACACTGTTGAGCGCGCTGACCGACCAGCCGAACGCACACCGGATCGCCACCGTGCTGATCGCCGCCGGGGCCGCGGTGTGGCTGGCGCTCACCACTTTCGTTCTCAGCCCGAAGCTGCGCGAGCACCCGATCGCCTCCGCCGCGGCGTTCGCCGGGGTCGTCGGGTTCGGCTCGGTCCTCCAGTCGCGCGACGCGTACTTCATCATCTTCATGGTCTACGGGTTCTTCGCGGCGATGCGGATGAAGCCGATGCCGGTCGCGGTGCTCGGCGTGGGCATCACGTCGCTGCTGATCAACACCATGACGCTCGGCGGGCCGATCCACGCACTGTCGGTGTCGCCGGGCATCTGGGGCACGATCGTGATCGTGCAGACCGCGGCGATCGGCGGCGGCGGCGCGCTTTTCGCCGCGGTGGGCAGGCAAAATCAAGAACGCAAGCGGATGCTCGACCAGCTGACGGCGGCCGAGGCGGAGAACCGCGGGCTGCAGCGGCAGTTGCTCACGCAGGCGCGCGAGGCAGGCGTGCTCGACGAGCGGCAGCGGCTGAGCCAGGAAATCCACGACACGCTCGCGCAGGGGTTCACCGGGATCATCACCCAGCTCGAAGCCGCCGCGCAGGCCCGCGCCGACCCGGCGGAATGGGAACGTCACCTCGCCTCGGCGACCCAGCTCGCGCGGGAAAATCTCACCGCCGCCCGGCGTTCGGTCGCCGCACTGCACCCGGAGCCGCTCGAAACCGCGACGCTGCCCGAGGCGCTCGCCGAGGTCGCGCGGCTGTGGAGCGAACGCACCGGCGTGCCCGCCGAGTTCTCGACCACCGGGACCGCTGTTCCGCTGCATCCGGAGCTAGAGGCGACCCTGCTGCGGATCACCCAGGAAGCACTGTCCAATGTGGCCAGACACGCGCAGGCGGGCCGAGCCGGGATCACCCTGTCGTACATGGGCGACGAGGTGACGCTGGACGCGCGCGACGACGGCGTCGGCTTCGACCCGGCGCAGCCGCCCACCCCGCCGTCTCCCGAAGGCGGCCACGGCCTGCCCGGCATGCGACGGCGCGCGGAACGGCTCGCCGGAACCCTGCACGTCGAGTCCGAACCGGGCGGCGGCACCGCGATCTCGGTGCGCCTGCCCGCCGTCCCGGCTGCGACACTGGACCCGACCGAGGGGGCCTCATGACCATCACCCTGCTCATCGCCGACGACCACCCGATCGTCCGCGACGGGCTGCGCGGCATCTTCACCGGCGAACGCGGCTTCGAGGTGTTGGGCGAGGCCGCGCACGGGGCCGAGGCGGTCACGCTCGCCGAGGCGTTGAAGCCGGACGTCGTACTGATGGACCTGCGGATGCCCGGCACCGACGGCGTCGCCGCGATCACCGAACTCGCCCGCCTCGGCAATCCCGCGCGCGTGCTCGTGCTGACCACGTACGACACGGATTCCGACGTGCTGCCCGCGATCGAGGCGGGCGCGACCGGTTACCTGCTGAAGGATTCGCCGCGCGAGGAACTGTTCCGCGCCGTCCGCGCCGCCGCCCGCGGCGAGGCGGTCCTCTCCCCCGCGGTCGCGAGCCGGATCATGGGCCAGATGCGCGCACCGGCCCAGGAACCGTTGTCGCAGCGCGAAATCGAGGTGCTGAATCTCGTCGCGCGGGGGTCGACGAACAAGGAAGCGGCGAAGAAGCTCTTCATCAGCGAGGCGACAGTGAAGACGCATTTGCTGCACGCGTACGCGAAGCTCGGCGTGAAGGACCGCGCGGCCGCGGTGGCGGTGGCTTTTGAGCGCGGTTTGCTCGGGTCGTGACTCCGTCGATAGGCCTGGCGCGCGATGCCGAGGTCCGTGAGGGGACAGACCTGGTGCGCCTGCTCGACCAGCTGGTCGGCGTCGGCCTTCGCCAAGCCGGGCAGCGAGACGTCGAGCCGCACGCCGAGC